>NZ_JBFUFF010000025.1:0-92880 GCF_056403555.1 Rhizobium sp. P2_G2 | reverse complement strand
GCGCTGGCCGCCGGAGAGCTGCGCCGGCTTGCGGTCGAGGAGCTGGGTAAGCGACAGGATTTCCGCCGCCTTCGCCACTTCCGACTTGATTTCCGCCTTGCTGCGGCCGGCGAGTTCCAACGCAAAGCCCATATTCTGCGCCACCGTCATCTGTGGATAGAGCGCATAGTTCTGGAACACCATGGCGATGTCGCGATCCTTGGGCTCCAGGTCGTTGACACGCCGTCCGTCGATGGCGATGTCGCCCGCGGTCACCGTTTCCAGTCCGGCGATCATCCTGCGCGACATGATCTTCAGTCAGATCTTTCAGCCGTTGACGGTCTTCGGAGTCGTCGGGATACTCTATTTCTTGATATGATTTCCGCCGAGCATCATGGGCACGCACCAACAACGCAAGTTTGCGATTTCGGAGCACCGAGATGGCTCGGCACGATCGCCTTTCGCCCGCATCGGACGCCGACCTCCACCACGACACATCTGGCCCTTGGCCTGCGCAAATAACTGCTCGGATAGGCAGAATCCGATCCCCAATCCGTTATTCCGGCCTGCCGCCAATATTCTCATTTTGAGAAAATTAGAGCAGGGCGGACCGAACCTTTTGGCTAGGATCAAAATGCGGCGGTCAGAGGAGCATGTCGCGCAATATTTCGCGTCGCAGCTGGCGAAAACGGCTGACAAACGCAAGTATTACCAGGAAATCCGTGATCGGTCAGGGAGGACGCGGTGTCGGGCACGGTTAGCGAGAAATCGATCATTGTCACCGGCGCGGGCCGCGGGATCGGCGCGGCAATCGCGCGGGATCTGGCCCGGAACGGCGCGAAGGTCTGTGTCGCGGACCTCAATCTGGATTCTGCGAAAAAGGTGGCTGCGGAGATCGGCGGCGGTACTATCGCAGCCGAAGTCAATGTCACGGACAGGGCGAGCACGAAGGCGATGATTGCCGCCACCGTCGAGGCTTTCGGCCGGCTCGATGTGATGTTCAACAATGCCGGCATCAGCCAGACATGCCAATTCATGGACGTGACCGAGGAGGACTGGCGCCGCATCATGGATGTCAATGGGCTCGGCGTGCTGGTCGGCACCCAGGAAGCCGCAAGGCAGATGCAGGCCCAGGGCAGCGGCGGCAAGATCATCAACACGGCTTCGATTGCCGGCAAGCAGGGCTATCCGCTCTTCGCGCATTATTGCGCCTCGAAATTTGCCGTTGCGGCGCTGACGCAAGCGGCCGCACGGGCGCTGGCCGCCGACAGGATTACCGTCAACGCGTTTGCGCCGGGTGTCGTGCGCACCGAGCTTTGGGAACAGCTTGACCGCGAATTCGTCACGCTCGGCCTGACGGAAAAGCCGGACCAGGCCATCAATGAATTCAGCCAGTCGATCCTGGCCGGCCGCTATGCGCGGCCGGAAGACATTACCGGCGTCACGACCTTCCTCGCATCGACGGGATCGGACTACGTGACCGGGCAGACCTACATGGTCGATGGCGGAATGGTGCTGATATGAACCTGCCTCAGGAGTGCGCTTTATGAAAGCCGTGAGATTTCACGCAGCCAAGGATATTCGTGTCGAAGACGTGCCTGCGCCGTCGGCGAAACTCGGTGCTCACGACGTGCTGATCAAGCCGTTGGTGACCGGCATCTGCGGCACCGACCTGCATGAATATATAGCCGGTCCGATCGTGACGCCGCAAAAGCCGCATATCTATACCGGCGCCACCAATCCGCAGATCCTCGGCCATGAATTCAGCGCCGTGGTTGCCGACAAAGGATCTGATGTATCCAATGTCAGGGTCGGCGACCGCGTCTCGATCCAGCCGCTGATTTCGCCGCGCGATGATTATTACGGCCGCCGTGGCCTTTATCATCTCAGCGAAAAGATGGGCTGCGTCGGGCTGAGCTGGGCCTGGGGCGGCATGTCGGAACTGGCTGTGGTCAATGATTACAATGTCGCGGTGGTGCCGAAGGGTGTGAGCAATGTGCAGGCGGCCATGATCGAGCCGGCGGCGGTTGCCGTCTATGCCGCCGATCGCGGTGGCGTGACATCGGGATCGACGGTGCTGATTTCCGGTCTCGGCCCGATCGGTGCGCTGGCGCTGCTGGCGGTCCGGGCCGCAGGCGCTGCCGTCATCTTCGTCAGCGAGCCGAATGCCTATCGCCGCAACCTGGCGAAACAGCTGGTGCCCGACGCCATCTGCCTCGATCCGACCAAGGAAGACGTGCCTGCCTTCATCAAGGCGCATACCGAGGAAGGCGTCGGCGTCGATGTCGCCATCGAATGCGTCGGCCTCGAAGCGAGCCTCAATAGCTGTGCCGCTTGCGTGCGCCGCCAGGGCAAGGTGGTGCAGACCGGCCTGCATATGAAGCCGGCCTCGATCGATGCCATGCTCTGGGCCTTGAAGGACATCACGCTGGAAGCAACCTGGTGCTACCCGGTGCAGAGCTGGCCGCGCATCATCCGCATGGTCGAAGCGGGCTTGTTGCCGGTCGAGAAGATCTGCACGGCCGAGATTGCGGCGGACGATGTCGTCGAGAAGGGTTTCGACGCCCTTCTCGACAAGTCCGTCAACCACATGAAAATCCTCGTCACAGTTTGAGAGTGCCATGAGCAGGACGCCTGTAAAAGTCGCTATTATCGGCCTCGGCTGGTGGGGCAGGAAGATGACCGCCGTGCTGAAGAAGGCATCGGACGATATCGAAATCGTCTGCGCCGCCGAACCCAATCCTGCCGGCGCCGCCTTTGCCGCAGAAAACGGATTGCTTTGCTATCCCAGCGACAAGGAAGCGCTGGCCCATCCCGGCGTCGAAGCCGTCATTCTCGCGACGCCGCATTCCCTGCATGCCGAGCAGATCGAGCGCGCCGTCGCTGCGGGAAAACATGTCTTTTGCGAAAAGCCGCTCAGCCATAGCCGCAAGGGTGCGGAAGCCGCGGTCAATGCCTGCCGGTCGAAGAACCTCGTGCTCGGAATGGGCCATGAGCGCCGCTGGGAACCGCCGGTGGCGCAGATGATCGAGGCCGCACGCGCGGGCAGGCTCGGTCGACTGCTGCAGATCGAGGCCAATTTCAGCCATGACAAGTTCCTGACGCTCGCCAGCGACAACTGGCGCCTCAACGCAGCCGAAGCGCCCGTCGCCGGCATGACCGCGACCGGCATTCATCTGACCGACCTTTCGGCGGCATTGTTCGGGCCGGCGCGCGACGTGCGCGTTTCCTGCGAGAATCTCGGCTCGGCATTTCCGCAGGGCGACACGATGAGCGCCCATATCCGCTTCAAGTCCGGCGGAACGGCCTATATTTCGGCGACGCTGGTCACCCCCTTCGTCTCGCGCTTTGCGCTTTACGGCACCAAGGGCTGGATCGACATCCGCGACAAGGCGCATGTCGAAGCGCCCGACGGCTGGGTGGTGACCTCGGCAGAAACCAACTCGCCGATCACCGTCACCGAAGTGCCGCCGGCCGAACCGGTGCGCGACAATCTCGTGGCCTTTGCCCGCGCTGTACGCGGCGAAGCGCCCTACCCGATCACCGGCGACGATCTGATCAACAATATCGCCATCCTCGAAGCCATCATCGCCTCGGCGGCGCAGGATGGTGCGGTCGTCAACGTCCAGGGAGATCCGACATGAAGGCACTTGTGTTTGAGAAACCCGACCAGCCGGTCGTCATCGACACCCCGATGCCAGTGATGGAGGATAGCGAAGTCCTGGTGCGCACCCGTACCGTCGGCATCTGCCATTCCGACTATGAGCTCCTCGCCGGACGCTACATCATTCCGATCTCCTATCCGGTGACGCCGGGCCATGAATGGTGTGGCGAGATCGTCGAGGTCGGCAAGGGCGTGAAGAATTTCCGCGTCGGCGATCGTGTCGTCGGCGAATGCGTGGTGCGGACACCGGATCGGCTGCACCATTTCGGCTTCTCCATGGATGGCGCCGACAGGCAATATTTCAACGTCAATCCCGACTGGCTGCACAAGCTGCCGGATAGCGTCGACGACAATCGCGGTGCGCTCATAGAGCCGTTTACCTGCGGCTTCTATGCCGTGCTGCGCTCGGGCGGCACCAATGCCAGCGAAACGGTCGTGGTCTCGGGCGGCGGCACGATCGGCCTTGTCTCCGCGGCGGCGGCCATCGGCATGGGCGCCAATGTCATCGTCGTCGATCCGATCCAGACCCGCCGCGACATCGCACTGAAGCTTGGCGCCACGGAAGCGCTCGATCCCTCGGTTGCCTCCGAGCGCATCAAGGAGGTGACGCAGGGCCGGGGTGCGGATCTCGTCGTCGAGGCTTCGGGGCATAGCGCCTCGCTGGCGGCTGCCTTCGACTATGTCGGCCAAGACGGCCGGATGTCGATGGTCGGCATCAATATCGGCCAGAAGATTTCCGCCGATCTCGGCCTTATCCAGATGAAGAACCTGACCATACGCGGCTGCATCGGCTCGCCCGGCGTCTGGCCGGCCGCCATCCGCTTTCTCGAGCGCACAGGCATCGACCTGTCGCCGATCCAGACCCATCATTTCAGCCTCGCCGACGCCGTGCAGGCCTTCCAGCTCGGACTGAACCCGCAGGCCTGCATCAAGGTCACGCTCAATATGGAGGGGCTCAACTGATGGCTCGCCACGCGCTTATCGCCGGCATTTCCGGCATTATCGGCCGTCATCTGGCCGAACGGCTGACGGCCGAAGGCTGGATCGTCAGCGGCATTTCCCGCCATGCGCATGACCTGCCCGGCGAGATCAGACACATCGCTGTCGACCTGACGGATGCCGGCGCGGTGAAGCAGGCCCTGAAAAACGTAGCCCTCACCGACGTCTTCATCACCGCCTGGCTGCGGCAGGCCACCGAGGCCGAGAATTGCCGCGTCAATGCCGGCATGGTGCGCAACCTGCTTCAGGCCGTCGAAGGCAAGCCGGTCCGGCATGTCGCGCTGGTGACCGGATTGAAGCATTATATGGGGCCGTTCGAGGCCTATGCGAAGGCCAAGCCGATCACGCCGTTCCGCGAGGAGCAGCCGCGGCTCTCCTACCAGAATTTCTATTACGACCAGGAAGACGAAGTCTTTTCTGCAGCGGAACGCCAGGGTTTTGGCTGGTCGGTGCACCGGCCGCACACGCTGATCGGCTATGCGGTCGGCAACCAGATGAATATGGCGGCGACGCTTGGCGCCTATGCGGCCATCTGCCGGGAGACCGGCCGTCCCTTCGTCTTCCCCGGCTCGCCGCAGCAATATGAGGCGCCGGTCGACATCACCGATGGCCGGATCATCGCAAGGCACCTGCTTTGGGCGGCGACCGAGCCTGCCGCGCGCAACAATGCCTTCAACATCGTCAATGGCGAAGTGTTTCGCTGGAACTGGCTCTGGCCGAAGCTCGCCGAGCATCTTGGCCTCGCGGCAGCCGCCTATCCCGGCCACGCGCAGCCGCTCGACGAACAGATGAAGGGCATGGAGCCGGTCTGGGACGCGATCGTCGCCAGGCACGGGCTGCAGGGCAACCCGCTGAACACCGTGGCCTCCTGGTGGCACAGCGATGCCGACCTTGGCCGCGTCATCGAGAATTTCACCGACATGACCAAGAGCCGCGACATGGGCTTTTCCGCTTACCAGAACTCGCTCAGGTCTTTCACCGACGCCTTCGACAGGTTCCGTGCCGCCAAGGTTCTGCCGTGAAGGTTTTGCGACGAGGAGCGAACTGAGATGAACGCGACCCCCATGGCTGCTCAAGCGCTTCCCAGGCAGGACCTGCTGCCCATGCCGCTGGCCAGGAGTTTTGTGACCGTCGTCTTCTCGACGCTTGTTCTTCTCGTCATCTGCCTGATCTTCGCGCCGTCGAGCCTTTCGGGAGGCGCGCTGTCGGGAAGCCTGCCCTTCGCGGCCATCATTGCCATTGTCGGGCTGGGGCAGTTGCTGGTGGTGCAGCAAGGCGGCTTCGATCTGTCGCTGCCCGGCGCCGTATCGCTCGCCGTCGTGGTCGCAACCCACTATCCGCAGCAGAATGACGCGCTGCTCTACCAGGCTGTGCTCGTGTCGGGTGCCTTTGCGCTCGCTGCCGGCTTCCTCAATGGCATCCTCGTCAGCTTCTTCGGGCTGAACGCGATCATCGCCACCATCGGCACCAATGCCCTGCTCTATAGCGCTGTGTTTGCGGTGTCGGGCGGCGTTCCCTCGATCACCACCAACCTTTTGGCGGATATCGCCGGCGGCGAATCGCTGGGGCTTCCGAACTCGGTCTATTTCGCCCTCGGTGCCTTGGCCGTGGTGGCCTTCGTGCTGAAGAAGACGGTCGCCGGCCGGCGCTTCGAGGCAATCGGCGCCAATCCGAGGGCCGGGCGTGCGGCGGGCTTGCGCGTGCGAGAGCATCAGATGATGGCCTATGTCTCAGCGCAGCTTCTCTATTGCATGGCAGGCACTCTGATTGCCGGGATTACACGGGAGCCGACGGCTTTCCAGGGCGACAGCCTGCTGCTGCCTTCGGTCGCGGTCGTGGTGCTCGGCGGCACCTCGCTGCTCGGCGGCCGGGGCTATCCGATCTCGACGGTGATCGCTGCCTTCTTCCTGAACCAATTGAGCCAATTCGCACTCTCGGTCGGCGTGCCGTTTTCGGCTCAAACCATCATCCAGGCCTTGGCGCTGGGTTTTGGCATCGGTGTTTACTCGCTCCGCTGGCGGGTGAACGTAAGAAAAACGACTGGAACAAAAAACGTGGAGGAACAGAAATGAAATACGGTTCTATCGTCAAAAGTTTGGCCTTCTCCGTGACGGCCGCAATGATGGCGGTCGGCAGCGCCAACCTCGCCAAAGCCGAGACACCCAGCTGGTGCGGCCCGAAAAAGGCGACGCTCGCACTGCTCGACGGCTATGGCGGCAACAGCTGGCGCCAGGTGACCACCGCTTCGGGCAAGCAGACGGTCGAGCTTTGCCCCAGCATCACCAAGTACGAATATGCCGATGGCCAGGGCGATACGCTGAAATCGATCTCCGACATCAAGAGCATGGCGGCCAAGGGCGTCGATGCGCTCGTCGTGTTCGGCGATGCCGGTCCCGCCGTGCTTCCGGCGATCACCAGCGTCTACAAGTCCGGCAAGATCATTGTCCCCTATCGCGTCAATGTCGGCGGCAAGGAAGGCAAGAACTATTCGAAGTTCATCGGCTCGTCCTTCGTCAACGACGGCGAGAACTGGGGCAAATGGATCAAGGGCGTGCTGCCGAAGGGCGGAAACGTGCTGTTCCTCAGCGGACCGGCCGGCAACAGCCAGGGCCTGGACGAGCTCAAGGGCCTGAAGAACGTTCTCGGTGCGGAATATGTCTTCGTCAACCCTGCCCCGTTCGACGTTACGAACTGGGATCCAGCACTGACCCAGAAGGTGCTGACGGCCGAAATCGCCAAGAATGCCAAGATCGATGTGATCGTCTCCGACTTCGGTCCGTCGCTGGTCGGCGCACTGCCGCTGTTTACCAAGCAGGGCAAGTCGATCCCGGCGCTCGCCACGTCCGACGGCAATTCGCTAGGCTGCTTCTTCGAGGCCAACCAGGCAAGCAATCCGGACTTCAAGCTGTTCACGGTCGCGACCGGCAATGACAATGTGAGGCTCGCCGTGCAATGGGCCGTGGCGCTCGCCACCGGCGGCACGCCGCCGAAGGACGAGATCTTCAAGGCGCCGGTATTCGAGGACTCGGTGTCGGGCAATCCCCATGCAGTGCAGTGCCGCAAGGATCTGCCGGGCGCGATCTACATGTCGTCGGAACTCCCCGCCGAGGCTCAGGCCAAGGCTGTCAGCCAGTAAGTTCAGGCTGCGATGAACCCTGCCCCGGAGGAAAAAACTTCCGGGGCAACCTTTCCCAAGGGTGGACCCATGGACATGATGGTAGCAGATGCCAAAGCGATCGAGACGGACATGTTGGCACAATGCGACGTGACCATCGCTCTGGCCGGAATCGACAAATATTTCTCCGGCGTTCCGGCGTTGCGCGACGTCAATGTCGAATTCTATCCCGGCGAAGTGCATGCCATCCTGGGTGAGAACGGCGCCGGCAAGTCGACGCTGATGAACATCATCTCTGGCACATTGCAGCCCAGCGAAGGCGAAATCAGTTTCGAAGGGCAGAAAATCCAAGAGATGACGCCGGAGGTCGCGGCGTCCCTCGGCATCGCCATCTGCTTCCAGCATCCCGCCGTTCTTGAAGACCTCTCCGTGCTCGAAAATCTCCGCGTGGCCCTGCCCGCTTCGGTCTTTTCGGGCCGTCCGGCGCATGATGTCGCCCAAGAGATGCTCGATACGGTCGGGCTGCAGCTGCCGCTGCGCATGCGCGCCGATCAGATGACGGTCGCCCAGAAGCATTTGCTCGAAATTGCCAAGGCGCTGGCGCTGAAGCCCAAGGTGCTGATCCTTGACGAACCCACTGCCTCGCTCGACCAGGAAGCGACCGACATGCTGTTCGGCCGCATCCGCGAGATCGTCAAAGCCGGCACCTCGGTCATCTACATCACCCATCGCCTCGCCGAGATCCGCCAGATTGCCCACCGCGTCACGGTGCTGCGCGACGGACGCGTGCGCGGGTCGGCACTGGTGGACGACATCAGCGACGCCGAGCTGGTCGCCCTGATCGTCGGCCGTACGCTCGAAGCGGCCTTCCCGCCGAAGTCTGAACGCGCAGCCGAGGAGATGGCCTTTTCGGTCGCCGGCCTCTGCGGCAAGGAGATCCGCAATATCAGCTTCGATGTGCCGCGCGGCCAGATCGTCGGCGTCGCAGGCGTTGCCGGCAACGGCCAGTCGGAACTGATGCGCGTGCTGGCCGGCCTGCAGTCGGCAGAAGGCACCATCACCTTGCATGGCCGCAGGCTCAATCAGCAGCAATTGATGCACGAGGCCGCCTTCATGCCCTCCGACCGGCATCGCGAAGGTGTCGCAAGCGGCCTGACCGTGCGCGAAAACGCGACCTTCTCGGCGCTGGAGAAATTTGCCGTGGGCGGCATCATGAGCCGCCGGAAAGAGCATGAGCAGGTCAAATCCATCTTCGGCGAACTGGCGGTCAAGGCGCCAAGCATGGAGGCACCGATCCTGTCGCTTTCCGGCGGCAATCAGCAGAAAGTGGTCATGTCACGGGCGCTGCTGTCGAAACCCGGTCTCATTGTCGCCGACGAACCGACACAGGGCGTCGACGTCGGCGCGCGTTTCGAAATCTATCGCATCCTGCGCGATGTTTCGGATGCGGGCACGCCTGTCATCGTCAACTCCTCCGATGCCGTCGAACTTGAAGGCCTTTGCGACAAGGTCGTCGTCATGTCGCGCGGGCATGTCGTCGAGATCGTGACCGGGGAGGATGTCACGGAGGAGCGGATCGTCGCCGCCGCGGTCAAGGCGGACACGCACGGCGTCGAAAGCGCTTCAACAGTAGTGGTGCCGCAGGCAAAAGGGCTGCGGCATTTCCTGCAATCCGACAATGCGCCGGCCGTGCCGCTGGCGATGGTCACCGTGCTTCTAGGCCTCTATGTCAACGGCCAGAACGACAACTTCCTCTCGGTCTACAACATCTACAACATCTTCCTGCTGGCGACGGCGCTCGGCTTCATCGCGCTTGGCCAGACGGTTGCGTTGCTGATGGGCGGCATCGACCTGTCCGTCGGACCGCTTGCAGGGTTCCTTGTCGTCATAGCCTCGTTCTTCGTCAATGACGATCAATCGGCTGTGATGATCGTGACGGGCTTCGTGCTGATGTTCACGGGTGCTTTCATAACGGGTACCGTGAACGGCCTGCTGATACGCTACGCGAATTTCACGCCGATCGCCGCGACGCTTGCCATGTATATCGCCATTCAGGGCCTGAGCTTCCTGCTGCGGGACAATCCGGACGGCTATATCAATTCGGACGTCACCGACTGGATCAACTGGCAGTGGGGGCCGTTCCCCGTCGCCTTCCTCGTCCTGGTGGCCGTGGCCCTGGCTGCCGAATATATCCTGCGCCGGACGAAGGCCGGATGGCGCTTGCGGGCGGTCGGCTCGAACGAGGAGTCGGCGCGCAGGATCGGTACGCGTGTCGATCTGGTCTATATCGCGGGTTATGTCGCCTGCTCGGTGTTGACCGGCCTCGGCGCGGTCATGCTGATGACCCAGATCGGCGTTGGCGATCCGCGCCAGGGCGTCAGCTATACGCTTGCCAGCATCACGGCCGTGGTGCTGGGCGGCACGAGCCTCACCGGCGGGCGCGGAACTTTCATCGGAACCGTTCTCGGCGCCGTCCTGCTGACGGAGGTTTTGAGCGCCATCACCTTCCTGAGCCTGACGCAGACTTACCAATATCTGTTCCAGGGCCTGTTGATCGTGGTCGCAGCGCTGATCTACACGGCGGTCCGCAGACGCACGGCGTGATGTTTAAATCGGTCATTGCGGCCGCTCGGTATTCCGGCGGCATGAGCCACAGATGCTCCAGGTGAATTCAAATCGCATTTTTGACAGGAGGATTTCATGGCGGAGAAAGTTCGTGGCATGCACCATATCGGCATCACCGTGCCGGATATCGAAGAGGGCATCGCCTTCTTCAAGGCCGTCTTCGGCGCGATCGAGGTGTTCCGCACCGGGCCGTTCGATGTCGACCAGGATTTCATGAAGAACAAGCTGGGCGCCTCGGCGCAATCGACCATTCGCGACCTGGTCTTCCTGCGCTGCGGAGAAGGGACCAGCGTCGAGCTTTTCCAATATGCCGGCGAAAATGAGTCGCGGCCCAAGCGCTCTTCGGAAGTCGGCGGCATGCACCTTTGCTTCGAGGTCGATGACGTTCATGCCTCGGCGGAACGCTTGCGGGTGCAAGGCGTAGAAATGCTCGATGGTCCCAATCTCGTCGAAGCCGGACCTTTGGCCGGGTTCAACTGGATCTACTTCCGGGCACCCTGGGGGCAGATTCTCGAGGTCGCAAGCTTCGACAAGCTCGGCTATGAAGAGAATACGCCCCACCGCCTCTGGCGGGCGAAGCCGCAGAACGCACAGCCATGATCGACCGCTTGGTCTGAACCGGGCTCTGCTTCACCAAGGGAGAAGCAATGGACTCGGTCGAATGTGTCATCGCCGGCGGCGGCGCGATTGGACTGGCAATCGCGCGTGCGCTTGCACTGCGCGGGCACGAGGTGCTTGTCATCGAGCGCAATGCCGATTTCGGCCTGGAGACGAGCGGCCGCAATTCCGAGGTCATCCATGCCGGCATTTACTATTCACCCGGCAGCCTGAAGGCGCGTCTATGCCGCCAGGGTCGGGACATGCTGGTGAACTATCTCATCCGTAGCGATGTCCCGCATCGGATTTGCGGCAAATTGATCGTCGCCGGCTCTTCCGAGCAGGACGGAAAGTTGGCGGCCATCGAGGCGAATGCGGTTGCCAATGACGTGACGTCTCTACGACGGCTCTCTCGAGATCAGATTCGTGAACTGGAGCCGGAGCTCGTCTGCGAGAGCGGGCTTTTTTCGCCTGGCACAGGCATATTCGACAGCCGTGCTTATATGGGTGCGCTGCTTGCTGATACGGAGGCGCAAGGTGGATCAATTGTCTTCCACACGACAGTTCTCGCCGTCCGGGCTGGGCAGAATGGCTATATCGTAGAGACGTCAGGCGAAGGCGGTGAACATTACAGCTTCAGCTGTGCCGCCTTCATCAATGCCGCCGGGCTCCGGGCTTCTGAGCTCGGCAATCGGATCGAAGCGCCGACGGCTTGGCAAGCGCCCGAGACACGCTTTGCACGAGGCATGTATTACGGGGCCGGCGGCAAATCCCCGTTTCGGCATCTGGTCTATCCCGTGCCCGAGCCCGGCGGTCTCGGCGTTCACCTGACGCTTGATCTCCAGGGCACGATGCGCTTCGGGCCGGACGTGGAATGGATAGAGACGGTGGACTACGGCTTGGACGACAGACGCCGTGAGCATTTCAGGACGGCGGTCAGTCGGTATTGGCCGGGTATTGCACAGCGCGAACTTAACCCGCTCTATTGCGGGGTCCGGCCTAAACTCTCCCGACAGGGCGAGCCGGAAGCCGATTTCCTCATCGCCGGGCCGGAAACACACGGAATGAAGGGCCTAGTCCAGCTTTTCGGCATCGAAAGCCCTGGCCTGACCTCATCCCTGGCCATAGCAGAGCATGTGGTAGGGTTGATCGACCTTGGCTAGGCCTTCGGCGCTCCAGCCAGGCAGAAGAAGTCGGCATCTCCCAATCCTTCGGCATAGGCCTGTTCGAAGCGCTGCCGGACGAGCGCGTTGACCGGAACCGGGATGTGATCGGCGCGTGCCGCACCCAGCGCGAGATCGAGATCCTTGATGATCTGGCTGACCGTGAAAGCGGCCGGATAGTCACCCCTGATCAAGACGTCCTTCTTGTAACCGAGCAGCGGCGTCGCGATAGCGCTCTGCGTCATGACATCGAGCATATCGGACCGGCCGAGCCCGCCCGCCTCCCCGATCGCCAGGGCCTCCGCGATCAGGGCCGAGTTCGCCGCCAGGATCGAATTGATGGCAAGTTTCAGGTAGCGCGCCTGCTCCGCTGGCCCGAGGTAGAATTGCCTGGCGGAAAAGACGGACAGAAGCGCCTGCGCGTCGTCGAAGGCCGATCTTGGGCCGGACACCATGGCTGTCAGCTGGCCGGACGCCGCATGAACCGTGGAGCCGGAGACCGGGACGCGAAGATAGTGCGTCCCCGTCAGCGCAAGTTTCCCGGCGATTTCGGCGGAAATCGAAGGCGACACTGTCGAGATGTCGATGAATATACGGCCAGCACGGAGCCCAGCCAGGAAATCGGGAGTCATGATCCCCGAAAGTGCGGCATCATCCGGCACGGCAGAGATGATCGCATCGACGTTGCCGAGTTCCGCCAGGTTGCGCGTGACGGCGAACCCTTCGGCTTCGGCCTTCGCTGCAGAGGCATCATTGCGCGCGAAAACCGTCACGGCGATACCGGCGGCCATCAATCGCCTGCAGATCGGCAGCCCCATCTTCCCCAGACCGATCCAGCCTACGGTGCGAATTCTGCGCGCGTCCATGTTGCCCTCCCGCTTGTCGCTGACAGGTTTAGCCCAGCACCGCCACCATCCGGTGATCGATAAATTCTCATTTTGAGAATATTTCGCTCGGTACCTGCTTGGTGCCCACCTAGGATGAGGAGATCAAAGAAGGGAGGCTTTGATGATCGGAGTGCTCACATTCCTCCAGGCGCGACCCGACCGGCTCGCGCAATTGATTGATGAACTGCAGGGCGTGATTGCCCCAAGCCTCGACAATCCCTGTTGTCTGGCAATGCATCTGCATGCCGATCCGGACCATCCGTGCCGATTGATGATTTACGAGCAATGGCTGAGCAAGACCGACTTCGACGTCAACGGCGCCCTGCCCGAATCTCAATGGCTGTGGCAGCACCGCATGGAGTTCCTGGAAAAGGACATCGATATCCATTTCTTCGATCTCGTCAGCGCCGTTCCGCGGATCGATGCGGCCACCGGATAGTCACCTGCCTCAGTGATCTTGCAGTTTCCGCCGAGGCAATAGTCGCCGAAACTGGATTCCTGTGACCGGCGGAGGATCCCGCTGGCATCTTGATTTGCGTCATCGAGATGACATCATGACGTCCGGTGGGGAGGCCGGTACATGACCGAATACGAGCTTTTGCGGATCATCAGCTTCCTCGAGCGGATGCGCACTCCCTATGACCATCTGCTGCCGATGGCCGAGCCGGACCCGAACTGGAACATGGTGTTGTTCCTGATGCGCAGCTACCTGCGCAGCCAGCCGGTGACCATGTCGTCGCTGGCGCAATCCGCTGAGGTGCCTTTTGCCAGCGCCATGCGCCGCATCCATAAGCTGATCGAGCTGGGAGAGGTCGAGCAGCAGGAGCGCGCGCCCGGGTCGAAGACCTTTTACGTCATCCCCAGCAAGCGCATGATCGAGAATTTCACCGAATATGCGCGCAAGGTGAAGGCGCTGCTGGCCGAAACGTTCGGGCTGAAGTCAGGCGATGACGACGAGGAAGATTATTATTTCGGTGGCTCCTATCTCGCCGGCCAGATCATTCCGCCGCTCGAAATCATCGAGAGCCGTCAGGATGCCGGGCAAGACCTGAAGTTCCTGCTGCATGACGATAATTATTTCGCCTCGATGCGGGATATGTGGTCGGATTTCCGCGCCAAACTCTCCTCGCGAAAGAACTTTACACTGCTACCATTGCCCAAGCTCCGGGAAGAGGTGCTCGAAAACGCCCGGCGCAAACACAGCAAATACGATGTCATCGCCGTCAACATGCCTTGGCTCGGCGAGGCGGTGAAACGGGATGTCTGCCAACCGCTGACGCAATTCCTGGAAAAGAGCGGCATCAACCCGCTGGATTTCCATCCCAATATCTGGGCGACCGGTTCCTGGAACAAGATCCAATACGGCATCCCGATCTACTGCACGGTGGAGACGCTCGCCATCCGGAAAGACCTGTGCGAAGCCTACAAGCTGCCGCCGCCGACGAGTTTCGACCGGGTGATAGAGGTCGGCAAACAGTTGCATCAGCCGCATCGCGGCCTGAACGGCGTCGTCTGGAATGYGGCCCAGGGCATGCCGATCGCCCATTCCTTCATGTTCTTCATGGCCTGCTGCGGCAGCGCCCCCATCAACCTGCCGACGACGCGGCTCTATATGGATTATTCGCTGCTCTCAGGCGAGCAGATGCGCCCTCGCCTCAGCAGCGAAGCAGGCCGCAAGACGCTCGATTTCATGCATCGGCTGCTGGCGATCTCGCCCCCCGATATCATGACGATCGACTGGAACCGCGGGCTCGAATATTTCATGACCGGGCATGCCGCCATGGCCTATACTTGGACCATGCGCGCCGCCCGCTTCGAATACGACATCCGTTCGGTGGTGAAGCGCAAGGTGGAATATCTCGCCCAGCCGCATGGTCCGGGCGGCGCCAGCATCAACCCGATCGGCGGGTTCCTGCTGATGATCCCGCATTCGCTGCCGCCGGCGCGGGCCAAGCTCGCTTTCGATGCGATATCCTGGATGGCGTCGCCGTCTGCGATGAAGGAATATGTGAAGAACGGCTTTCCGGTCGCGCCGCGCTTTTCCGTCAGCGCCGACCCGGAAGCGGCCGCCAGCACGCCGATCGTCCGTTTCGTCGACCGCCTGGCCAAAAAGAACAAGCTGCAGAACTGGCAAAGGCCGCCAATTCCGGAATATCACAATATCGAGGAAATTTTGGGCGAGGAAATCTATGCGGCGCTGAAAGGGGATATCTCCGATCAGGACGCCCTTGATCGCGCGCAAAATCGCGTCGACCGCGTGATGCGCGACGCCGGATATTATTGATATCGGTCAGGGACGGGTCGCTGATCCGAGCCGGATCAAGCGTTCAATCGCCGGCGCGTTGCGCCCGTGCTTTCTGCCGTGCCCTGAAGGTTCGCTCGCTCATGCGATCGAGCAATTCGATAACGTCCTTCAGGCTATCCCTTGCGATGCCCTGGGTGATGAACACCACGCGCGTGCGCTCGTCGGCGTCGGGCCAGGCATCGAGCCAGGTCATGGTGTGCAGCAGATGCTGGGCGCCTTGGATCACAGCCGGACGCCCCGGTTCCTCAGCCACGTTGACCAGCCCCTTCACTCGGAGCAAGCCGGGGCCGAGATTCTGCGTTATCCCATCGAGGAGGAATTGCAGCTCGGCCCGCGACATCGGGTGATCGCGAAGCAGGACGAAAGATTCGATTTCCTTGGTGCCGAATTCGTGATGATGGCCATGCGCATGATGGCAATGTTCGTCGCAGACATGACCCGGTTCGACCTCCTGCGCCCGATAGCGTGAGAGCGACAGCCATGGCAGCGGGTTGGCGCGCGGATCCGCCGCGTCGAAGCCAGGCGATGTCAGCAGGGCTGCGATAGCAGGCGTGGACCAGTCCATCGCCGCGATATCGGCAGCCGGGTTCAGCCGTCTCAGCTCCGCAAGCCGATCCTCCGCCGCGGCCGGATCGGCCAGATCGAGCTTGGTGACGCGGATCTGATCTGCCAGCGCCACCTGGCGGATGGCCTCTTCATGATTGGTGCTGGTGCCGCCCCAATTGACCGAGTCGACCAACGTCACGACGCTTGCCACGCGGTAGAGTCCATCCAGCGTCGGTTCCGAAAGGAAGGCCTGCACCACCGGCCCGGGCTCGGCGAGACCGGATGTCTCGATGACGACGTTGTCGAACGCGGCGATACGGCCCGCAAGTCGGGATTGATAGAGCTCGTTGAGCGTGGTGACGAGATCGCTGCGCACGGTGCAGCAGAGACAGCCGTTCTCAAGCACGATCACGGCATCGTTCGAATTGGCGACCAGTGAATGATCCAGGCCGACCTCGCCGAACTCGTTGACCACGACGACGGTCCTGGCGAGGTCGGGAGACTTCAGGGCGGCATTGATCATCGTCGTCTTGCCGCTGCCAAGAAAGCCGGTGACCAGTGTCACCGGCAGCCTTGCCTGCGGATTTTGCCTCATGCTCGCCATGCCGTGTCTCTCCGAGGTCCGAATGTCCGCTCAGAACACTTCGCAGCCTGGAAGGCCGCATGAGATCAGGCGATCGGACGGGAAGTTCGTGATGATCTCGCAGCCATCCTTGGTGACGACCACCTCTTCCTCGATACGCGCCGCACCCGAGCCATCCTCGGCGCCCTTCCAGGTTTCGAGTGCGAAGACCATGCCTTCCTTGAGCGACGTGTTCTGGCCGCGGAAGCGTTTCGAGAAGATCGGCCGCTCCCAGAGCGACAGGCCGACGCCGTGGCCATATTGCAGGAGGAAGGCTTCCTCCTCGTCGCGGTAGCCGAATTCGTGCGCGTCGGGCCAGACGGCTGCCACTTCGTCCGGGGTCACGCCGGGCTTGATCATGTCGATCGAGGCGCTGATCCATTTGGAGGCGGTTTCATAGGCGTTGATCTGATGCTTGTTCGGCTCGCCGCAGATGAAGGTGCGATAGTAGCAGGTCCGGTAGCCATTGAACGAATGCATGATGTCGAGGAAGATCATGTCGCCGGGCTGGATCATGCGGTCGGAAAAGGTGTGCGAATGCGGCCGGCCACGACGGCCGGAAACGGAATTGACGCATTCGACGCGCTCCGAGCCCATGCGAAACAGGCGGTCGTTGGCAATCGCCACCAGTTCGTTTTCCTTGGTGCCGGGGCGGATGGCGCGGGCGATATCGACATAGGTGGCGTCGACCATGCCCGCCGCCATCTTCAACAATTCGATCTCGTCGGCGGTCTTGACCTCGCGGGCATCGAGCAGCGCCTGCTGGCCGTCGACGACTTCGATACCTTCGGCCTCCAGCGCCCGGATCATGCCGAGTTCCATGATGTCGATGCCGAGCGGCTCCTTGTCGATGCCGTATTGGACAAGCGCCTTTTTGATCTGCCGGGCGAAATCCCTGGCGACATTCATGCCAGGCGGGATCGCGCCCTGCATGGTGGTGATGGGTGCAGCAACATTGTCGGCAATCCAGGGTGATGAAATGCGTTTGGCGGGCGGCGCAGGATCCCAAAGATAGGGAGAACCTTCGGCCGGGCAGAGCGCATAACGGAAGAACTTGTCGCGCGCCCATTCGCCGATATGCGTGGCGGTGACATAGCGGATGTTGTCGAAATTGAAGCAGAGCACGCCACCGAGACCGGCATAGCGGATGGCCTCCTGCGCGCGCTTCAGCCTGTCCTTGGAAAGGCGGTGGTAGTCGATGCCTTGCTCCCAGTCCTTGGCTTGGGTTCCGAAAGCGGCGGTCGAATAGGGACTGTTGTATTTCAAGGCAAATTCCTCCGATTGTCTGTCACCGCTGTCGCCCGGCAGCGGATTTGTCTTCTGGCGTCAGGCGAATTCCTGCTCCCAGTTGCGTGTTTCGAGCACCGTCTTCAGCCGAGACAGGAAGGCAGCCGAATAGGCGCCGTCGAAGGCGCGGTGATCAAAGCTCTGCCCCACCATGCCGAGCATCCTGGGTGCGATAAAATCGCCGGCCGGAGTCGAGACGATACCGGGACGGAGCCGGATCGCGTCGGTGGAGAGGATCGCCACCTGCGGCGCGTTGATGATCGGGGCGGTGAACTGGGTTCCGAACGCGCCGTTATTGGTGATGGAATAGGTGCCGCCTGCCATGTCGTCGGCACCTAGCTTGCCGGCGCGCGCTTTCTCGACCAGACGGCCGATGCCTTTGGCTATGCCAGGGGCCGTCAGTTCATCCGCATGCTTCAGCACCGGCACGACAAGGCCCTTATGGTCGAGATCGACCGCGATGCCAATGTGAACGTCTTTGCCACGGACCAGGCGTGTACCGTCGGTGCGGGCGTTGATGTCGGGAAACTCGCGCAATGCGATGCAAACCGCGCGCGTAATGAAGGGCAGGAAGGTTAGCGAAAGGCCATGCTCGGCCTTGAAACCGTCCTTGCGCGCCTTGCGAACGAAATCGATCGCGGTGAAATCCACTTCCAAAGCCTGGAAGACATGCGGAATGGTTCGCCAGTTTTCCGCCAGTCGATCCGCCGTCTTCTGGCGAATGGTGGAGAAGGCAACGACCTCGTCGCGCGGTCCGACGGTGAGGCTTATTGGAGGTGCAACCGCTGGCGAAACCACCGAACCGGCTTGCGATGCCTGCGGCTGCAGCGACCGTTGGGCTTCGGGACGGACGAGTGGCCGCTCTGCCGCATAGGCTCGAACATCTTTCTCGGCGACGCGGCTGAGCCCTCTGTTCTTGCCATCGGCAACGAGGCCTTTGAGGTCGAGCCCCTGTTCGGCAATCAGACGGCGTGCCAGTGGCGTGATGTGCAGGCCGTCTTGCAATGCCTTGCCGAACAGACCCCTTGCCGTGCGCACTTCCTCGAACGCAGACAGGGCTGGTGCAGCCTGCTTCGGCGGTTTGATCTGGCTGTTGGCTGGATGTTCGGTTGCGACTGGCGCTGTGGCGGCGGAAGCGTCCCCCAGCACGGCAACAACCGTTCCGACCGGAGCCGTCACCCCGTCGCCGATCCGGATTTCCGTGATCGTGCCGGCATCGATCGCTTCGACATCGATCGTGACCTTGTCGGTCGCGACCTCGAACAGCCTGTCGCCGGCATTGACGCTGTCGCCGAGCTTCTTGAACCAGCTGACGATCTTACCTTCGGCGACGGTTTCGCCGAGCTGCGGCATGATGATGTTGGCCCCCATCTCAGCCTCCGTTCATCACGCGGCTGATCCGCTCGACGATCCTGTCGGCAGAGGGAAGCGCGATGTCTTCCAGATGATCCGCGGCCGGCAACGGGATATGCGGCGTGGTGATCCGCACGCAAGGGCCGTCGAGATCCCAGAACACCTCGTCAGCGACGATCGAGACGATCTCTGCGCCCCAGCCGCAAAGCCGTGGATTTTCTTCCACGGTGAACAGGCGGCCGGTCTTGACCACCGATCCCAGTATCGTCTGCGTATCGAGCGGCACCAGGCAGCGCACATCGATCACCTCGGCATCGATGCCATGTTCGTCCGCAAGGCGCCTGGCCGCTTCGAGCGCCCGTGGAACCATCATCGCCAAAGCAACAATGGTGCAATCCTTTCCCGGCCGCAGGATCTTCGCCGTGCCGAGCGTGTCGACGATCTCGCCGTCCGGCACCTCGCCCTTGCTGGCGTAAAGCCCCTTATGCTCGTGGAAGATCACCGGGTTGTTGTCGCGGATCGCGGCCGCCATCAGGCCGACGACATCGAGAGGCGAAGATGGCGCCACGACCTTGAGGCCCGGGATCATCATCGACCAGTTCTCGACCGATTGCGAATGCTGCGCGCCGAAGCGCACCCCTGCCCCGTTGCCGGTGCGCACGACCAGCGGCACGGACACCTGGCCGTTGGTCATGTAGCGCGTCTTGGGGAATTCGTTGGCGATATAGTCGAAGCAGACGGCGATGAAATCGGAGAACATGATTTCTGCGATCGGGCGCAGGCCGGTCATCGCGGCACCCATGGCGGCGCCCAGAATGGCCTGTTCGGAAATCGGCGTGTCACGTATGCGGCGAGGACCGAATTCGTCGAACAGGCCGACGGTCGCCTTGAACACGCCGCCCGCCTTGCCGATGTCTTCTCCGAGGAACACGACGCGCTCGTCCCGACGCATTTCCTGCGCGATGCCGCGCACGACCGCATCGCGATAGGTCAGTTCCGCCATGCCCAGCCTCCATCATCATATACATCTGCGGTCAGGATCGTCTCGGGCGCCGGCGGCGACGCCTTGCATGTGGCGGTTGCCTCCTCGACCTTCTCCTTGCTCTGCGCTTCGATCCGGGCGATTTCCTCCGGCGCGATGCCGAAATCGGAGAGACGTTGCCGGTAGATCTTGATCGGATCGCGCTCCAGCCAGCGGTCCAGTTCACCCTCGGGCCGATATTTCGCCGGGTCGGCGCGGGAATGGCCGGAATGGCGATAGGTCAGGCATTCGATCAGTGATGGGCCGTCGCCGCGCCGCGCCTTCTCCAGGGCTGTCTGGGCAGTGCGATAGACGACGTCTGCATCGTTGCCGTCGACGACGATCCGCTCCAGCCCATAGGCCGCGGCACGGTCGCCTGCCGGATGGGCAACCGCGGTGACATCGCCGATCGGCGTATATTCCATGTAGAGATTGTTCTCGCAGACGAAGACGATCGGCAGTTTCCAGATCACCGCGAAATTCAGCGCCTCGTGGAACGCGCCGATATTGGTCGTGCCGTCGCCGAAGAAGCAGACAGCGACATCGTCATTGCCAAGATATTGGGCTCGCCAGGCAGAGCCGCAGGCGATCGGCAGATGCGCGCCGATAATGGCATAAGAGCCCATGACCCCATGGTCGATGGAGGTCAGATGCATCGATCCGCCTTTGCCGCGCATCAGGCCGACATCCCTGAGCATCAGCTCGCCAAGCACCTTTTCCATGCCGACGCCGCGCGCCAGCGTGTGTGCATGGCCACGATAGGTGCAGAAGGATTTGTCGCTTCGCTGCATGGCGCTGCCGAAGGCGGCGGCGATCGCCTCCTGGCCGAGCGAAAGGTGGCTGGTGCCCTTGATCAGGTTCTGCAGGAAAAGATCATGGGCTCGTTTTTCACAGTCCCGAATCTCAACCTGAAGCCGAAACATTTCGAGGCGAGTTTCGACGCCGATATCGTCGTTGGACAGCGCTTCGCCCGGCGGCGCACTCGCTTTTACCTTTGCCATAATGATCCCGATTCCTCCCACGCCATCCCTGCGGACGGCTTGTCGAGAGGCAATCTGCCAGACAAAGCAGCCTGGCTTGGCCTGCAATTTTCTCGAAATGAGAATCTTTGACCTCGATCGAGGCGCTGCTTGGCCAGACAATGTTATTGTTCGTTTGCGAAGGCTATCGGTGCGAAATGGCTGGTGGGCTGTGCCCATCGCCACCAAGATGATTGGGCTGGGTGGCAGGGCGCGTACGGCATTTCACAGACTTCAAGTCGCGGCGTCTTACGGTAAATTCAAAGAAAGCCTCCGCACCCACCTGTGCTGAGATTCATCTGGGGGAGGAAGCAGATGAAGATATGGTGGAGCTGGATTCGCGACTGGCTCGCTGAGTGTGCGAGGCCTTTTGTTTGCCATAGTTGGGATGATTTGTGTGACGAGGCGAGCGAGGGCACGCCCTCACCTAAGAACAATTCGGACAGCGCCTGACTGCAGTCGTACGCTTTCCCTGGTGTCCAAGCCGACAACCGAGGTCGCAGCGGTGCTCGCCGCTCATGTCATCACTGGACGGCGCGTCGCCGGCCGGCACGCCTGCTTTCAACCTGCCATGATTATCTCAAATCCTTCCGTGCCGCCCCGCGGCTAATTTGTCATGCTTCAATTCCGCCGGACAAAACCAAGCCTGGCTCTCGCTGCTTTCTCGAAATGAGAATCTTTTCCCAAGCGTCAGCCTGAGCGCCGGTCCAGCTTGCTCAAGGAGACAACGGCCACAGCAACGTGGTCGAAAGACATGGGAGAGGGACAATCATGGCTTGGGATGGAGCAACAGGGCCTCGCATCGCGTTCCTGGGAACGGGTGCCCAGGGCGCGTCGATCGGTGCGGATTTTGCGCTGGCCGGGCTCGATGTCACCTTCATCGAACAGTGGCCGGCCCATGTCGAGGCCATTCGCGAGCACGGCATCACGGTCAATCTGCCCAGCGGAACGATCAATGCCAAGGTGCCGGCGCTGCATCTCTGCCAGGTGGCCGAAATCAGGGAGCCGTTCGATCTCGTTGTCCTCGTCGTCAAGGCCTATGACACGAAATGGGCAACGCAGCTTATCGAGCCCTGCCTCGCCCCCGATGGGCTGATCGTCGGGTTGCAGAACGGCATGACCCATGAAGACATCGCCGCGATCGCCGGGCGGGAGCGCACCATCGGCGCCGTCATCGAGATCGCCTCGAATATGTGGACGCCCGGCGTCACCAACCGGCAGAACGATCGCGACACATCCTGGTTTGCGCTCGGCGCGCTCGATCCCGCGACCCAACCGCGCGTCGAGACGGTGGCGAGGTTGCTACGCAATGCCGGCCGCGTCGAAGTCACCGACGACATCCGCTCGGCGAAATGGATGAAGCTGGTGGTCAATGCCGCCGAACTGATCCCCTCGGCGATCCTCAACCTGCCGCTCGGCGACGCGGCACGGTGGCCGGGCATGCTCGACGTCATGCGCACAGCCGGCTACGAGGCGATGAATGCCGCCTTGGCGGACGGCGCCAGGATCGTCCCGATCATCGGCATGCCGCCCATGACCGCCAACCATCCGGAGCGTTATGTCGACCAGATTTTCGAAGAGGTTCTGACGATATTCTCGCAGCCCGACACACTGACCACCTCGCTGCAGGATTGGCGCAAGGGCCGCCGGGCCGAGGTGCAGGAGGTCAACGGCTGGGTCGTCGACAAGCTCAGAGAGCACGGGCAGGACGCGCCGGTGAACAGGCGGGTCGTCGAGGTCGCCTTCGAAATCGAGCAGGGAAAACGCGAGGCAAGACCCGAGAATGCCCAGCGTTTGATCGAGGCGTGTCAGGGTGTTCCTGCTTGATGCGGCGCTCCAGCTGCATCCCGCCCGGCGCGCCGGCGAGACGTCCTGGCCGGATCAGCCGAATACATCCCTGGTCACATCGTGATTCTTTCTGACGAGTGGCTGCGCTGCTTCCGGGCTTCAGGCGAGGTCGAGCTCCACCCACAGGCCCCCTTCGCCGCGCTGGGGATCGCGAACGGCACTTCGAACCGCGAGAACGGAACCTGACGGACAAGGGAATCCCGGGGCACCATTCGCGGTCGCCAACCATTCATCATCCGCTCGGATGACACGGCCGCTGGTTTTCGTCTCCAAGGCGTTGAGAATGGCATCGTAAGGCATTTCGCCCCAGCCAACGTGCTTGGCATCCTGCTTGTTGGTCGGAATGAACGCCGAGAGGTCCGGGTCGATCATCAGATCAAGCCCTTTTTTCTCCAGTGTCGCGTTCTGGCTGCCGTGATGGGCGACTTTGAGGAAGACCGTCCGCGCCATCAGATCGGGGGCGTCTATCTGCTTTTCGTCGACCGTCCATTTGACGTCCTGCCAGCTTAGCCAGCTGCCGACCTGGGCATCCCCCGGGAACAGGAAGACCCTCTTTGTATCCAGCATCTCAAACGCCAGCACCAGGCTGGTATTGTTGACGCCTCGGTCAAGCTGCATCGCAAGATCGGCGGCAAGTCCCAGCCAATCGGCGTCGATACGTCGCCACGACTGGTCCGTCGCAGCGTCGTCATTGATCTTTGGCTTGCGGCGGCCGCTGTCGAGAGGCTTCGAATAGTTGCTCCGGACAAAGTCGGCGACATCGCCCTTCACGTCGCCAGCGAGAACTGCAGCGAGATCGGTGCCGATATGAGGATCGAATGGCAGGGCGTCATCCACCCAGGCCTCGATCGTATTGTCCGCAGCGGCAAGACCAGCACTCAGCGGCCGCAGGAATGCCCCGAGGGCCTGGCCGGCCAAAGGATACATTTCGCTGGCCTGCGTCTCCAGCCGCAACGCGTCCTTTTTGCGCGGCGGGCCGAGCACGTAGATCCGGACATTCGGCAGGCCGGGGACGGAAAACGGTGCGGTCTCCGGTCCCAGATAAACAGGCGGTTGGTTTTTCGACAGGGCTGCCGCAGCGTTGCGCGCGGCGCGCACTTTTTCGCCGGCGGCGCCGAACTGAAAGCCCATGACCGACTGCAAACCATCGCGCAGCCCGGAAAGATAGCTATTCGCGTCTCGGTCAGCATCCAGCTTCAGGCTCGCGCCTTGCAGGGCCGAAAGCGCTTCGCCCTTGAATTTATCGAAGGCGATTGCGTCGGGGTCTTTCGGATTCTCGCTCCATGCCATCCAGACTTCGCCGACAGTGAAACCTTCGGAAAACACCGCCGCAGCGTTCAGGAAACCTGAAACGTGGTCCCAATGTTCGTGGGTCACCACAAGCACGTCGATCTTGCCGCCAGATGCCGCTTTGACATCAGCGGCAATGTCCCTGATGAGATCGGAGCCACCGCTGACCGACGAATGAATGCCGCAATCGATCAGCATGCGGAAAAGCGAGCCGTCGTTTTTGCGGAACGTCAGCAGATGACAGTCGCCGATACCCTGGCAGTAGTGGCGCACGGTCAGCGCCGGCGTTTTGCCGGCCGCTGCAGGCACCGCCGCGGAAGGAGCAGGTGCTGTCGCGGAGACGGCCGATGCCGCCGCAGAAGGATCGGATGTCTTCGACTTCCTCGATGTCTTAGCCATAATCATGATCCCCGTGGCTGGCATGCAGCAGAGCGAACGGTTCGGACGCCGTGTCGCCGAAATAGAGCGCGCGCAGCGGCGACAGGTGGTTGGCGTTTGCGGTTTGCGCCTGCCGCTTCTGCCGCTCCGTGCTGCCGACATTCTTGATGATCGAATAGCGGATCTCTTCATGCCCCTTGCGCGGATCGAGAATGACGGTCGCGCCGCCCCGGAACCAGAAGAAGTTCTCGCCGGGCTGCACGCCGTCCACCGCAACAGTGCCGTCGAGACGCGCCGGAACGCGCTGATGGACGACGGCGATCAGTTCCGTCCGGAACGAGCCATCCTGCTCGATGCGGCGTGTCGGGCGAACGCTGAACACGTCGAAGGTCGAACCGCCCTCCTCTGCCTTTTTCAGCAAGGTCCCGTCGTCCTTGTAGCGGGACAGCCCTTTCAGCAATCCGAACTGCCGGTAAAGATCCGGGTCGTCGGCAAAAACCTTTTTCATCGCCGACCAGAATTTCCAGCGATTGCTCTCATTGAGCGCGAATATTTCGGAGCGTGTGAGCGTCCGATCCCAGCCCAGGTCGATGCCATTCAGCAGGTCATGCATCCATCCTGGCGTCGGGTCCTCCAGCGTGTCCCAGGAAAGCGTTTCTTCGGAGACGGTCCGTACATCGCGCGGCAGCAATTTCCATTTTCGGAAAGACTCCATGAAGGCCAGGCGGTAGTGCAGCGGATCCTTGGGGAAGGCCGCAATATCGGCGGTGATGATGGCGCGCAGATATTCCCCGAACGTGATATCCACGGCCGGACAGTAGTCGAGCGCGCGAATGCACATGGTCAGCATTTGCGCGGCAACCTTTGCCGTTTCGTCGGTCAGGCGTTCGACCAGTCCAGGGTGCAGGACACCGTCCGGCAGCACACCGGTGCCACCCGTCGCAAGCTGGATCAGGTCTTCGGTGCGGCGTGCGATGATTGCCAGGGACGCCTCATAGACCGCGAAAACCAGGATCGAACCCCGGTCATGCGGCTCGAAACATCTGGCATAGTCGAGATCGGCCATGTTCGGTTTGGCATAGTCCCGCAACGGCCCGGACCGGCCGCTGCCTTCGCCGAATTGTGCGGCAAGGCCGGACAGCAGATTGGCGGCGGAGAGACTGCCGTGCGCCCGTGCAATCGTGTAGCTGACCAGCTCCCTCAGGGTGAAATGCTGGAAAAGCGCCACGATGTCGGCGAAGCCCTCGTGAAAGGCCGGAACGTCGGGATTGGAAGCCTCCTGGAAACGCCGATGCAGGCCATCCAGCAGCGCATGCGACGTCTCGTGCGCCACAATGTCGCTGGACAGGCAAGAGTAGACCATCGAGCCCGGGGTGGTCGTGTCACCCTGCCGGCTGTCGGCCTGAAAGTAGCCGAACAGCAAGGCTTTCTTCTGTGGACTGTAATAAGCATTGTCCGTGCGCAGTGCATGCGGATAGATTCGCAGGCGCGGCACCTCGTATGCCTGCATCCTGGGCTCGCCGTCGCGGCCGATATGTGTGGCATAGTGCGGCGACCAGAGCGCGCGGCGGCCAAGCGCCCGCTCGAAATGTCCGATCGTCGTCATGGCCACGGCATAGACCATCTGCTGGTGAAATTGCGGATTGCCCTCCGAGGGAGACAGGCCGTCCTGCGCCAGCAGAATCTTGTCGTTAAGATCAACGGGATCGTAGACCCGGTTCGATGCCGGGTCGATGTCGATCACTTCGACATATTCGCCCACCGGTCCCGGCTGCAATGGCTCTGCCGTTGCCGGCTGATCGTCCCATGGCAGCGACAGCGTGGCCTGATAGACCCCGACCGAGTCGAGGCGCTTGCCGATCGATGGATCGAGCGCGTAGATCCGCAGGCGGCGTTTCGGCGGCGTCAATGGACGCGGCTTGCGCCTGACGACGGGAGCGGCAGGTTGCGCTGCAACTGGCGCGGCGACACTGACCGCAGGTCGGCCCAGAGCGGCTTCGAGCACGGCCTTGAGCGGCTTCGAAGGGTTGCCTTCGTCGAGCGCGGCTTCCAGATAACGATTGCGCAAAGCGGCCGGAATCGCCGCGGGGTCGGCGCCGGGGTCGGGAATGGCTGCATCGACCGAGGCGACACGCTGCGCCATCTGCGTCAGTTCGAGCGCCAGCATGCGGTTCTTCTGCTGCGCGACTGGGCCGGCCGGCGCCAGGCTCGCACCACCGCCGACCAGAAGGTTGAGCCAGCCCCACGCCTCCTCGGCAGGCTTCAGCTTCCTCAACGCGGCCTCCGGCTGGGGCTTTTCCTTGAGAGCATCCGCTGCCCGGAGCACTCCCTGCCCGATCTTTTCCAGGGTTTCGCTGGCGCCCATTTTCGGCGTCGTCTTCTGCGCCCTGGAAAAAAGTGCGAAGCGGACGGCCTCGATGCGCATCCAGGGCTCCGAATAAGTCTTCACGATATCCCAGTGCTCGGCCAGCCAGAGCGCGACGGCGGCGGCGATCTGCGGCGTCGCCGCCGATGTGCCCGCGCCGTCCATGTCGACCACTTTGCCGCAATCGATCTCCGCCCACGGCACGTTCGGCGTATAGGCGCCGAGCGCGGTCTTCATCTTCTCGCTCGGCCCGTAATTTCCCTGCATGGTGCCGATCTGCAGGCCGGCATAAGCGCGGCCATCGTTCATGACACCGCACGCAGCCAGGACGCGCTGATAGCGCGCCGGAAAGACGATGCTTTTCGGTGACGGAACGAAGGCGATATTATTGCCCGCCGCAGTCACCATCACCACGCCATGCTCGTAGGCGAGGTTGACCGCATCGACAAGCGCCGCGGAGGTCACCCCGCCCATGCTCATCGAGAGCACCTGCGCGCCTTGCTGGCGCGCGTAGTCGAATCCCTGCACCATCGTGCCGACGGAGAAGCGCACCACCCAGTCGGCGATACGGACGGGGATGATCTTCGCCAGCGGCGCACCGCCAACGAAATCCTTGTAGTCCGGCCAGTGGGGCGACGTGCCATCCAGCCTGTTGCCCGCCAGGAGGCTGAGCGTACCCGTGCCATGCCCCCGATTGCTGGTCGGCGTCCCGGCCGGAGCGTGGTCGACGGCATCATTCGGTCCATGCCCGTCGGCGACGAAGTTGCGCCACAAGGACGGGTCGGCGATCCCTTGCGGTTTCGTCTGATGGGCGGGATCGAAGCCGGTATCGAGATGGGCAATGGTTATGTTGGCCTGCTTGGCGCCCACGCCCTGCCGCGCCATTGCCAGTTGGCTGAAAGCCGGGCCGGCGTTCCAGGCCACATCCGTTCCCACGGCGCGTCCGCCACTGGGGTCCTGATCATCGAAAGCACAGGCAGGGCTGGCGCTGGCCGCCATGCCGCGGTCGCCGGTCCTGTCCTTGTAATCCCATTGTTGCACAAGATCCGGCTCGACCGCCAGAACCGGTGGGCCACCCGCAGCGCCGAACGCCTGGCTTCGATCGACGATCGCATGTGCGTCGTCCCAGGGATTGTCGGAATTTCTGACCCAGGCACCGGTCTTGAACCAGGTGGCACCACGGTCGACCGCGACGCCCTGCCCGGCACCATCCGATGGCAATGTCAGGATCGGTTGAATCTGTTCCCTGTCAAGACTGAGGGACTGTCCGCTCGCGGCAAAGCCTGCACCGTCGCCACGCACCTTTATGAGCAGTCCTGCGGTATCGACCATGCCCATTCCCCCTTGCGCCAGTCTTCATAGGAGGCGCCTTTGCCGGACACACACGTCCGGCGCCATCAGAATTATCTACTAAAAGTTGTATGCCTGCCGTGATCTTCCATCAACCATAGGAAGATTTCAAGAGCTTTGTTTCGCGCCATTTGATATTTTCTGCCGGCCCGATCGCGCGCTCACGCCGGCTCGGCACAGGTGACCTGGCATGAGCGCGCGCTGATTGTCCGCGGGTCCGATCAGTCCTTCCAGGCGTTCATCAATGACCCTGCTTTCAATCGATCAATGATCGACTGGCTGTATTGACCGTCGACCGCCGGGCAGCCGAGGCTGCGGCCCACATGATGTTGCTGGGCTGCGAGAGCGTCGGTCACGTAATCCGCCGCATGAACGACGATGGCGCGATGGCGCGCCTGGTCGTTCGTGGACTCGAGACCGTCAAGCCGCATCGAGTAGCCGTGCACGCCTTGATAGGTTTCGGCGCAAAGATAGACGCCGAGCGACGATTTGTTGGACCCGTCCTCGTTGGAGAAGGACGTTGCAAAGCCAGTATTTTGCGGATCCGATCCCTTGCCGTGGGCACACAGGTAGGAATCGACGGTCTTTGCTTCCATGTCGAAAATATGGAAACGCTTTTCGTCCGAACGCTTGGCGAAATCGATGATCGCCCAATAACGAGGATGGCTGGCAGGGCGTTTCGTATCGCGCAGATCCAGCATATGGATCATCGGCTCGGTGAGCGAAAGCGGACCGGCCAATGCAAGCAAAAGCTCCCGTTCGGCCTGGAAGCGGGTGCTCGTGCCAGCGCCCTGTGGCTGGTTCGTCGGTCCAACAGCCGCCAGTACGGCCGGCGCCGCCTTTTTTGACGATGCCTTGAGCGCCGTGAGAAAGATGTCGTGATAACCCGCTATGATCGCAGCGACGGTTGTCTCCTTGCCGCCGACGATCTTGGTTTCCTTGCCATTGATGATGTTGCGGGCACCGACCGGATCATCGACGTCGTTGGAGAAATAGCGCGACAACGTATGCCGCCCGTGAGAATCGCTGCGGAACCAACCCTCCGTCATGCCGACGAACATCACATGCGCGGCGTTGCCGGGATCCATCGCCAGGTCGGGATTGTCGACGAGATCCACGCCAATATCATCCCCCGCCTTTTTGTAATTCCCCTGATGCGTGAGCTGCACATAGCCACGCCCGTAGTAGGGGTAGTAGGAGAGATGCTTCTTGCGCCAGTTCTCCGACAACCAGAAAGCTTCCCTGACGGGCTGCATGGTCGCTGCTGTTTCGTGGAATGCCGTGGCGAGCATATAGGCAAGCCAGCGCAGGTCGGCGCCGGGGAGGTGCTTTTCGAAGCCGTCAATGATGGCTTTCATGCCGGCCGACTGCTTGTTGCCGCCGAGGGCATGGAAATCGTCGGTCACATTGTCGAGAAAGGTCTGGTTGTAAAGCGGCATTGCGGAATCTCCCATTGGTTCTCAGGAATGGCGCATGATCTGCTTTGCTGAAGTCGCCGTGGCGCTGGCAACGCTGCCGGTGTCAAGTCTATGAATGCGGCTTGTCTTGACTGCTGTCGCGGGCGGAGCTTTCAAGCCGTGCCAATTGATCCGGCAGCAGCCGCTCCGAGAAACCGGCAATCACCGACCAGATAAGCAGTTTGGCAAATCCAGCCGAAGGAATAGCCAGAATGGTGGCGCCGGACTGCGCATTATCTATCAGCGCTTTGCTGTACTCGGCCGCGGGAAAGAGATCGCCCGCCAGCAATCTGCCGGCAATGAGGAAATACATTACCAGAGCCGCGATACCGCCAATGATGAGGCGCTGCCCGACGCTCCATTTCGAATAGTCGGTCACCAACAGGTCGTAGTCGAGCGTTGCGACCGAGGAACGCATGGAAACCGAGCGGGAGAAATACGCGCCCAGCACGCCGAACCAGATTGCGTAGAAGAGATGTACCTGCGCGATGAAACTGGCGAGCGACACCCACCATATCCATCCGGCAATCGTGACCAGCAGTCCGAAAACAATCAGGGCCAGCCCCACATTGTTGAGCCAGATCGCGGTCTCCTTGCGCTTCTGCCGGTCGAGCCGGCGCCTGGCATAGCGGAATTGCAGCTCATCCAGCAGCTTGAGGTAGGTGGCTTTGCGGCTGGCCGGCGTCGCCGCCGGATCGTTGAATTGCGCCCGCAATGCGTCGACGGATTTGACGCCAAGGCTTTCCGCGTCGACCATGCGCCGTGCACAATCAGCCTTGACCGTGTCATCGTCACGCTTGAAGGCCAGACGCTGTTCGGCCTCATAAAGGTTTTCCCAGGTCTTGCGAGGCTGCTCCGCATCGAGCAGCTTGGCGATGGTCTCCTTCTCCCTGTCTTCCGCCGAAAGACGATCAAGCTCCACAGCAAGCCCGATGCGATAGGAGTTCCATAGTGTGAAATCCTCATGGCGCCGGGAAAATGGCCAGAGCCAGGACCAGGAGTTGCTTGCGATGTCATGTCCGTTCATTCGTCACGACCTAGCCCTCAACCCGACGGCTCCACTACTCGCATAAAGTAAAATATCCAGAATACACAACCATAACCCTGACAAGGGTCATTGGCAAGAAGAATAAATCTTTGCGTTGCAGTATTGGAAAAGTCGATTTTTGGATGCAGCGCACACTGGACTTGGCGTCACCGCAATTCAGATCCTTTGGCCACTCGCATCGAACAAATGCCGGCGCTCGGAATTCAAATTCACGGCCAGCAGTTCTCCGGGCTGGGTAGTCAAGCGCTGCTTGGAGACGATCGTGATCTCATGTCCCGCCAGGCGGGCGGTGACGTGTGTTTCCGATCCGGTCGGTTCGACGACAAGAACCTCGGCGGGCACTGCGCCGTCACCGCCGATGGTGATGTCGTCCGGGCGGATGCCGTAGGAAATCTCCGTCGCGGCAGTCACGCCGGCGGCGGGGACGGGCGCGATGCCGGCCACCAACAGGCCCGCTTCCGTTGTCCTGGCGGGCAGAATGTTCATCGCCGGGCTGCCCATGAAGGTGGCGACGAAGAGGTTGGCGGGGCGGTCATAGAGTTCGAGCGGCGTGCCGATCTGCTCGACGCGGCCGGCATTCATCACCACGATCTTGTCGGCCATGGTCATGGCTTCGATCTGATCGTGGGTGACGTAGACGATGGTCGATTTCAGCCGCTGGTGCAGCGCCTTGATCTCGGCCCGCATTTTCACGCGCAATTTCGCGTCGAGATTCGACAGCGGTTCGTCGAACAGGAAGACTTTGGGATGGCGGACGATGGCGCGGCCCATGGCGACGCGCTGGCGCTGGCCGCCGGAGAGCTGCGCCGGCTTGCGGTCGAGGAGCTGGGTAAGCGACAGGATTTCCGCCGCCTTCGCCACTTCCGACTTGATTTCCGCCTTGCTGCGGCCGGCGAGTTCCAACGCAAAGCCCATATTCTGCGCCACCGTCATCTGTGGATAGAGCGCATAGTTCTGGAACACCATGGCGATGTCGCGATCCTTGGGCTCCAGGTCGTTGACGCGCAGTCCGTCGATGGCGATGTCGCCCGCGGTCACGGTTTCCAGGCCGGCGATCATCCTCAGCAGCGTTGACTTGCCGCAGCCGGACGGGCCGACGAGGATGACGAATTCGCCGTCACCGATCGGGACATCGACACCGTGCATGACGGCGATGGAGCCATAGGACTTCTTGACATTGGAGATTTCGACGGACGCCATAGTTTACCTCAGTCGAGTTTGCGCACGCGCAGTGCAAGATGGGGGCGACCCGGCAGTTCGACTCCGAAAGCCGCATCGGCCTTGCCGCCGCGGGTGACGCTGCCATGCCGCTGCGGATAGGGAACGAAGGGAGCGATGCGCCTGGCCGGCACCACCGTCATGTTCCAGGTATCGATCAGATCGACGTCATATTTGCCGAGCTCGGTCGGCAGGCCGGTGGTCCACTGGCTCGGCTGATGTTCGCCGAAATAGATATAGGTGACCTTGCCGCCGAGATCGCGGGCACCGGACACGCGGCTCCACGGCCATTGATCGTTGCTGCCGAGCGGCTCCAGGCCTTCGAGCTTGTCTTCCTGCATCAGCTTGAGCAGAAAATTGATCCGTTTCCAGCTTTCGCCATGCAACGTGCCGCCCTTGGCCCACCAGATCAGGTCGTTCGGGTCGGTATAGGTTTCGCCGTGGCCGGCATAGCCGCCGCGCGTCACTGTGATCCAGAAGCGGTGCACCAGTTCCTGGGCGGTGATGTTGCCCCAGTTGTAGATGATATTGCCTTCATATTCCGGCTCGTCGTTGACCACCGGCTTTCCGTAGGCATTGCGCCATTCCGGCGTGCGCTTGACGTCCCAGTTCTGGATACAGACATGGGAGATCCAAGGCTTGCGATGGTCGAAATTCATGTTCTGGTCGCCATTGTGGATCGACCGGAGATGCTGTGCCGGATCGTTCTCTTCCAGGATATGGCAGAAGCGGTCCCAGGTCTCGACCGGGATCGTGTCGAGCAGGAAGTCATATTCGTTGGCCAGCGCCCACCAGACATTGCGAAAGGCCGAAAGGCGGGCAGCGATATATTCGACATAGGCGAGATTCTGCGCCTCGGTCATCCGCGCATAGCCCCAGCGGTCATAGGGGTGGAAGAGGATCAGGTCCGCCTCGATGCCGAGGTCTGCGAGCCGGCCGATCTGCTTTTCCAGATGCCGGAAAGCGGCCGGATTGGGCCGGTCGAAATCAATGCCGCCACCCTCTTTTTCCATGAAGACGGATTGCAGCGGCTCGTTGGTGTTGAACGGATAATCCTTGGGAAAGACCGCCATGCGGATCTTGTTGAAGCCGCTCACGGCAAGGCTTTCGAGCGTCTTCTCCTGCATGTCGAGCGGCTGGTGTGTCCAGGCATAGCAGGTCGTGCCGAACGGGTAGTAGGGCGTACCGTCTGCATAGGCGAAATGGAAGCGGTTGCGGACATGGACAGAGCCATGCACGTTTTCGCGCGCCGCGATCACGATCAGTTCGCCGGCATTGCCGTCGAGTTCATCGACATTCGATGATGTCAGATAGGTCCAGGCACCCAGCGTGTCGGGCATGAAGCGGATGACATAAACCTCGCCGCCATCATGGAAGCCGGTGACCCGCACCGAACGGTTGCCCTGCCTGAAATGCGCATAAAGCTTGACGTCGTGATAGGGATTGCCTTTGGCCGGCGCTTTCAGGCGCACCTCGAAAATATCATAGAGATGGGTCATGATCATTCCTTGACCGCCCCGGTCGTCAGACCGGCGACGAAATAACGTTGAAACATGAGATAGACGATGGCCGCCGGGAGCACGGTCATGATGATGGCGGCGTTGAGCTCGCCGTAATTGCTTTGGAATTGGCCCTGGAAATTCATCAGCCCGAGCGGCAGCGTCCACATTTTCGGGTCCTGCAGGATCACCAGCGCCATGGCGAATTCGTTCCAGGTGGCGACGAAATCGAGGATCAGCAGCGCCGAGAGCACGGGCAGCGACACCGGCAGGAAGATGCGCCGGAAGATGGTGAAATGCGACGCGCCGTCGATGCGCGCGGCTTCGGACAGTTCCTTGGGCACGGCGGCGAAGAAGCCGTAGAGGATGAACACCTGGTAGGGCACGCCGAAAGCGAGATAGGGCAGGATGATGCCGGGATAGGTATTGATCAGGCCAAAGGCGTTTACCTGCCGGAAGATCGGCGCCAACATGACCTGAAAGGGCAGCATCGTGCCGAAGACACAAAGTGCCAGGAAGGTGCGGCTGAACCGCATCGGCACCTTGGCCAGCGCATAGGCCGCCATGGCCGAGACGAACAGGCCAAGCGGCACCTTGATCACCGTGATCACCACGCCGTTGAAGGCCGTCGTCGAGAAATTGCCCCGCTGCCAGGCGGAGGCAAAATTGTCGAAGGCAAGCGCAGTCGGCGGCGAGAATGCGCTCCCTCCCATCACGTCCGCCTTCGTCTTCAACGCGGTGAAGACGATGAAGACGAAGGGCGTGATCCAGATCAGCGCCAGCAGGATCAGCGCAATCCAGAGCGCCACGAGCAGCGGATCGACCCGGTTCGAGCCGATGGGGCGGAAAGCTTGCGAGATCAGGCTCATTGTGCCGCCTCCGGCCGATGCGACATCCAGCGCATATAGGGCACGACGATCACCAGCGTGATCGCCAGCAGGATGACGGACACGGCGGCACCGCGGCCGAAATCGCCGAGCTGCATGGATTGGGTATAGGCCCACATGGCCAGCATCTGCGTCGATTGTGCCGGCCCGCCACCGGTCATGCCGTAGACGATGTCGAAAGCCTTGAGCGAATTGATCAGCGATAGAACGAAGACGATGGTGAGCGTCGGCTTCAGCGCCGGCAGTGTCACGTGGCGAAAGACGCCGAAGCGCCCGGCGCCATCGATACGCGCGGCTTCGATCAGCGTCGTCGAGACGCTCTGCAAGCCGGCCAGGAACAGAACCATGGAAAAACCGACCGACTGCCAGACATGGGCGACGAAAACCGACCAGAGCGCGACCTGCTTGTCACCGAGCCAGTCCGTGATCCAGCCGTCCAATCCCCAGGAGGTCAGTAGACTGTTGAACAGGCCGAAGAACGGATCGTACATCCATTTCCAGATGGTCGCGACCGCGATTGAGGCAATGATCACCGGCAGGTAGAAGACGACGCGCAGCGAGGACCGGCCGGGAATGTTCTGGTTGAGCGCCAAGGCCAGCACGAAGCTGACGATGTTCGGCACGATCACCGCAAGTCCCGTCCACCACAGTGTGTTCCAGAGCGCACCCCAGAACACCGGGTCCTGCGTCAGCACCGCGCGATAATTGTTGAGGCCGACGAACTTGCTCTCCGCACTCAGCCCGTTCCAGGATGAGAAAGACATGCGGATGACGTCCAGCATCGGATAGAGGGCAAAGAGGAGATAGACGATCAGCGCCGGCGCCAGCAGGATATAGCCCTGCAGATCCGGCCGCAAAGATGCGCGCGCTTTGGACATGGTGGTTCCCGGGGATAAAATGGGTCCCCGGGCGTACCCGAGAGACCCAGCCTTGGGAGGTTTAGCTTCTGTTGCCGATAAAGGTCTGCAGCGTCTTGCCGGCATCTTCCGGCTTGATGTTGCCGGACGCGACCTCATTGATGATGCGCCAGTATTCGGTCGTCACATCAAGCGGGAAGGCCTGGTCGCCATTCATGTAGACCTTCGTGTACTTGCCGAAGATATCCAGCCACTTCTGGTCAAGCGGCGAGAGATTGGCATATTTGACATTGGCATTGACCGAGATCGAACCGAAGTTGCCGAGATTGTCCTGCTGCACCTTGTCGGAGAGCATGTAATCGAGGAATTTTGCCGCGGCGTCGGCATGTGCGCTCTTGGTCGAGACGTAGAGATATTCGGCGAAGCCATAGAGACGGTCGGTTCCGGTCGGCACCGGGAAGATGTCGAAATCGTCGAGGCGCTTGGCGTCGCGCAGCTGGCCGACCAACCAGTCGCCCTCCAGCATCATTGCCGCACGATTTGCGAGGAACAGGTTGAAGCTCTGGTTGTTGTCAATGCCCATGAAGGGCTTCAGGATATAATTCTGCGACCAGTCGTTCAGTTCCTGGAAGCTCGCGGTGGCGCAGGGCTCCTTCGACCAATCGAGCTTCATGTTCATCAACTCGTCGTGCTTGTCGACACCGCACTTGGCTTCAAGGATGACGTCCATCAGCCGCATCAGGTGCCAGTTGACCGTGCCGCCGAATGTCATCGGCGCAATGCCGGCATCCTTCAGCTTCTTCGCATCGGCCTTCAGCTCGTCATACGTCGTCGGCATCGCGGTGATGCCGGCCTTCTGGAACAGCGCCTTGCTGTAATAGATCGCTTCGCCGTGGAAGGTATAGGGTACACCGTGGCGGCCGCCCGGATAGATCTTGGAGAAACTGGCGGCCGTACCAAGCAGGTGCTTATCCCAGTCATACTTCTTGTAATAATCGTCGAGAGGTTTCGACAGGCCGGCCTTGACGAATTCGCCACCCAGGCCGAGCCCCGCCCACATGAAATAGATGTCCGGCCCCTGGCTGGACTGCGCTGCGACGCGCATCGCCGCCTTGTGCTCGTCGACCGAACGGCCTTCGCGCGTCACTGTGATGCCCGGATTGGCGGCTTCGAAACCCTTGATGACATTGTCCCAGCCGATATTGGCGGAATTGTTGGCGTAGGTGAGTGTCCACACCTTCACCTCATCGGCGGCGGCCGGGCCTGCCGCAAATCCCACAGTCATCGCCAGCGCCGATAGCGTGGCGGCAAAAGCATTCTTCACCATCATGAAAGCCTCCCAAGAAGCGGTCCTCTGCCGCTGTGGCGCAATCAATCAAAGTCGCGCCTGACTGTCAATTACTTTTTTCTAATCAGAAATTAATATCGCTAATGTTCGACGTTTATTTGCAGACTTATTTTTATTTGAGCATTTTTTGCAGCGCAAAATGATCGACATTGCGTTTTTGGAAAAAAGTTGACATGTTGCCGAGCAGGAGCAAAAAGGATGGGAGAGAGGCAGGCCGATGCAGAACATCAACAATCTCTTTCTTGACCAGGATTCACCGGCCGGCCGCCTTGTGCGGGGGCTGGCCGCCCTCGGGGCTGCGACGGCAGGTCAGCTCGTCCGGCCGACCGGCCTGGGTCGCTCCACGGTGTCCACTGTGGTCAGCGAATTGCGCGACGCCGACATCGTCATCGACGTCGAAGTCAAGGCCAACGGCTTTGGCCGCCCGTCGCAATTGCTGTCACTCAATCCCGCGTCGGGCCGCTGCGCCGGCGTGCTGCTCGGGCTCGGCGAAATCCGCATCGTCATTTGCGACCTGACACATGCCGTGCTGTCGGACGTGTGGATTCCGATCCGGCGCGATTATACGCCGGAGGAAGCCGCCGATCAGGTGAAAGCCAGCCTGACGGCCCAATGTGCCTCCCTCGGCCTGACGATCAGCGATCTCCTCGGCGTCGGTCTCGCGATCTCCGCACCGCTCAGTTATGATGGCAAAGTGCTCAACGGCGACGTCCTGCCGACCTGGGGCGGCGTCGATCTCGCGGAGATTTTTTCAAGCCGCATCGGCTGCCCCCTGCATGCCGAGAATGAAAGCCATTGCGGCGCGCTGGCCGAAATGACCTGGGGGGCCGCGGTCGGCGAAAAAGACTTCGTACTCTATAAATTCGACCTTGGTGTCGGCGGCGCGATCGTGCGTGACGGGGTCGTCTATCGCGGCATCAGCGGTGCCGCTGCCGAGTTCGGTCACATCGTGCTGGATCCGCAGGGCAGCCTTTGCCGCTGCGGCAATCGCGGTTGCGTCCAGACCTTCGTCGGCGGCTTTCATCTGGCGCGCCATGCGGAAGCCTTCAGCGGCCAGCCTGTCACCATCGACCAGTTCATCGAGCGCGCCCGCGAGGGCCGTCTCGGCTACAAGCGGCTGATCGAGGACGCGGCGGAAAAGGCTGGGTGGGGCATGGGCATCACCTCTTCGATCCTCAATCCGCCGCTATTCATCATTGCCGGCAAGCTGGCGACCATCGGAAAGCCCTTCCTGGAGCCCTTGGAGCGAAGTTTTGCCCGCCATACGCTGCCGTTGCCGGAACATGCGCCCGGCGTCCACGCACCACGTTTCGTCGTCGCCCGGTTCCTGGGCAATGACGATACGGTCATGGGTGCAGTGGCACTGGTGCTGAGGCAGCATGGCCGCATTGCTGACGGTCCCAGAAGAGCATTGGCAAGCGCTCCCGCGGCGTAGAGCTGCCCCCGGATCGTCGCAAGCCTGCCGATCTGCATATTCATTCCGACGGGACCGAGCCCAGCTTCTGACCCACCGTTCTGGCGATGAGCGACAGTGAAATGGCACCAGCATCGGGATGACCAATGCTGCGCTCCGCAAGCGGTCTTGCCCGGCCAAGCCGTGGCCTGAGCGGCACTGTCGCTTGTGCAGCAGCCTCGCAGGCGTCACTGGCGACGTACCATGCCCGGTCGAGCGTTTCGCCGCCGGCGAATGTCCTTTCCAGCGCCTCGACGAATGGTACGAAGGCATCGACGAGCGTCTTGTCGCCGGGCTTTGCGCCACCAAGACGCATGACATCGTCGAGCGCCAGCCTGGCTCCCGCGACGACCTCGGCCGCCGCGATTTCGCGATCGTCGGAAAACGCTCCGCTCCAGGCGCGCAGCAGCAGGCCCCAAATGGCGCCCGACGTGCCGCCTGCCCTGTCTGCCCAGGCATCGCCGGCCGCGGCCAGCGAACTGCGGGCGCCGGCACCCTTGGCGACGGCATGTCGCATGGCGTCACGGGCCGCTGTCGCACCGCGGCGCATGCCCTGACCGTGATCGCCGTCACCGGCCACCGCATCGATCCTGCCGAGTTCGGCTTCTGCATCGGTCAGCGCTGCAACCATGGCGTCGAGAATCGAGGACAGGCATTCGGCGCAGCGTTGTGACGTTTCAGCCGCCGCTGGGTAGGTCGGCTCCGGATCGTCCGGTCCGGTGGTCACATTGGCAGGCTCCGTATGAAACGTCTCGCCGCGGCGGAAAACCGGCGTGTCACACGGGGCAGTCCAGAACCGTTCCAACGCGTCGTCCAGCCACATGACGGTGAGCGAGCAGCCCTGCATATCGAGGCTGGTGACATATTCGCCGACTTCCGGCTGGACGATGTCGATGCCGTGCGCCTGCAGCAGCGACTCGACGACGCCCCAGAGCACAAAGAGCTCTTCATATTTGGTGGCGCCGAGGCCGTTGAGCAGCACGGCGGCGCGCGCCGCACCGGCCGGACGCTCGGCGAGCACCGTGTCGACCAGCAGTTTCGCCAGTTCGCTGGCCGTGGCGATCTCAGCATCGCGGATGCCGGGCTCGCCGTGAATGCCGAGGCCAAGCGCCATCATGCCCTTGAGCACTGTAAACAGCGGCTCGCGGGCGCCGGGCAACGTGCAGCCGCCGAAGGCCACACCGAAGGAGAAGGTTCGGGCATTGGCATGGCGGGTGATCCGCTCGACTTCATCGATCGGCAATCCAGCCTCGGCCGCGGCACCCGCTACCTTGAAGACGACGAAATCGCCGGCAATGCCCCGGCGCTGAAATTGCCTGTCGGCCGGTGCACTGGCGACATCGTCGGTGACGGTCAAGATGCGTACATCCATGCCTTCCGCCCGCAGACGCTCGGCCGCGACGCCGAAATTCAGCACATCGCCCGCATAATTGCCAAAGCCGAGAATGATGCCGCCACCGAAATGAGCATTGCGGCAGACGCGCGCCACCGCCGCCGTCGAAGGCGAAGCGAAGATCTCGCCGGCCACAGCCGCGTCCGCCATGCCGGGGCCGACATAGCCGGCGAAGGCCGGATAGTGCCCGGAGCCGCCGCCCACGATGATGGAGACTTTACCCTCAGGCACCTTCGTCGAGCGGACGACGCCGCCCTTGACCAGCCTGACATAGCGTCCATAGACCTGCGCGAATCCTGCAAGTGCGGAGGAAGCAAAGGCCTCAGCGTCGTCAACGATCTTGGTCATGGCAGTCCTCCAATGTAGCCCGTGCGTCCGGCCGCAACTCTATCTTCCCCGGCAGCCACAGCAGCGATTGCATATGGCGCTAAGACCCCGCCCCAACTTTCAGGGTCGAGCCACTCGTCTCGGCCCCTCCTGCGGACCCCCACAAGGGGGAGGGGCCTAACCCGGCCGCACCCTCGTAGCCCCAATTGAGGCAGGGAGCGCGCCGCGAGTCTTCTCCCCCCTTGTGGGGGAGATGGCCGGCAGGCCAGAGAGGGTCTTTGCCACATGCGAACACCTTCAGGGCGGCTGGAAGATGACTCAACGCTCACCAGGAGGGAAGGCCGTTCCGGCGGCTATTCAGCAAGTTTTTCAGGCGTCAAAGCCTGACGCGATGATAAGTCGCCAGATGCGCCGTCAGCGCCGCAACCTCATCACGCCGCCGCACTTCATCCCAGCCGAGCGCCTGCGCCGCGGCAACGGAGAGCTCGTCGATTGCCGCAGTCGTCATTCTGCCCTCGATCGCCAGGGTCGTCCGGCGCATGACGAGATCAGCAAGATGGACCACCATTTCCGACCGCGCCAGCCAGGCGACTTCAACGGCGCTGAAATCCGGCAGATGGGTGAGCGGTGCATCGTTTCCGGCATCCGGCAAATGGGCCATGACCTGATCCGCCGTGGTGCCGTAACGGCTGAGCAAGGCTTCCACCCGTTCGGCAGTCAGGCCGCTTTGTTTCGATCTTCCCTCCACCCAGCGGCGGCGCGCGGCCGGATCGGTCGGGAAATCGCGGCCGCCCCCGATCGGCAAGGTCTGCGTGCTCCGGATTCGCTTTTTGCTTAGCCGGCTTATCATATTATCAGCGACCTCTTCCGCAAAGCCACGGAACGTGGTCCATTTGCCGCCAACCAGCGAGACCAAAGCAAAAGGCCGCCCCTCCTCCGGCTCGAATGTCGGCGAGGAATGATCGCGGCTGATAAGCCCCGGCGCACTCGCATCCGAGGCCGGTAGCGGTCGGATGCCGCTATAGGCATAGACGATCTGGTCGCGGCCAAAGCTCAGCCGCGGCAGCAGCGATTTCAGGCTTTCGAGGAAATAATCGATCTCGTCTTCCTCGCATTTCACCGTATCGGGATTGTCTGCTTTGATATCTGTAGAGCCGACGAGTGCGAGACCGAAGGCCTCGTAGACCAGGCAGATGCGGCCGTCATCGGCTTCGAAATAGATCATCCGGCCTTTGAGGCTTTTCACCAGCTCAGGATGGTCGAGCAGGATATGCGAGCCCTTGGTGCCGCCGACCAGTTTTTTGTCGACGCCAAGCGTGGCATTGACATGATCGATCCACGGGCCAGCGGCGTTGACGACGACCTGGGCTTTGGCGAGACGAAGCGAACCCACGCTGTTGCGAAGCCTGAGAACGCCACCATCCCGCCCTTCAAGGGTGACGAAGTTTTCGGCGCGCGATCGCGGATTGGCGTCGAGCCCGTCCTTGATCAGTTCCCATACCAGCCGTTCCGGCCGCGTGATCCGCGCATCATAATAGATGCCGCCGGCGACGATGCGCGGCGTCACCTCCGGCATTTCCCGGAGTGCTGCCTGCCGGAACAGGAATTGGTGCTTCGGCATGACACGATGACGGGCACCGTAAATATCATAGAGCGCCAGGCCGATCTTGATCAACAGGGCGCCACGGCTGCGGGGTGCGGTCGTCGAACCAAACAACGTGCGCAACGCCGCCCACGCCCCCTTCATCAGCGAGAAGGACGGGACAAAGGTCGGCAGCGGTTCGACGCAATGCGGTGCATTCTTGAGCAGCAGATTGCGCTCCAGCGTCGATTGCGACACGAGGCCGAATTCACCCGTCTCCAGATATTTGATGCCACCATGGATGAGCCGCGACGGCGCGGCACTGGTGCCCGAGCCGAAATCCGCCTTATCGACGATCAGGCAATTGACGCCTTGCAGACTGAGCTCGCGAAACAGCCCGGCGCCGTTGACGCCGGCGCCCAGGATGATGACATCATATTCCTCCACCAGATCCGGCGCATTTCCTCCCGTCTTGCCGGCCTGGACGTTACTGTCGATCACTTGCATCATCTCATTCCTGTGCTGAACCCAGTATCTGCAGCTTTCGCCACAAGGGTTTCATCGTCTCGGCGAGTTCGAGGAAAACGGCGTATTTCTCGTCGTAGGTTTTTTGGCGCGCAGCGTCGGGATAATAAGTCGTTTCCAGCGCTTCGAGATTGCGCGGATCGGCTGTCGGCTCGGCAAACAGGCCAGCGCCGACGCCAGCGCAGAGCGCCGCGCCCCAGGCTGCCGCCTCTTCCGTCCTGGTCGCGGTGACGGGCAGGCCGAGAATATCGGCAAACAGGCCGGCCAAAGCGGGATTGCGGGATATGCCGCCGGTCAGCCGTGCGGATTTGGGTCTAAAACCATCCAGCAGCGCATCGACATGAATGCGGTGGTTGAAGGCAATGCCTTCGAGCACGGCGCGCACCATGTCGCCGCGATCATGCCAGGCATTGATGCCGAAGAAACCGGCGCTCGACGCGCCGCCGAAGGGCGAGCCGAACAGGTAGGGATGGAAGAGCACGCTCGAAGGTTTTTTGCGCGCGCGCTCGAATTCCTCACTGAGTATGGTGTGGATGCTGGTTCCTGAGGATTCGGCTTCGCGGCTTTCGCGGACGCAGAGCTGATCGATGAACCAGTCGTAATTCGCCGTCGATGCGGGCGAGATCGACATATTGTTCCACTCGCCGGGCAATATGCCGTTGCGGCAGAACCAGCGGCCGTCGACTTTGGGATGGTCCGATACAGTCTCATTGATCGAATAGGTGCCCGCAATCACCGCGACGACATCCTTGCGGTAACCGCCAATGCCGAGCGCCGAGGCGGTCACGTCATGCAGGCCGGCAACGACAGGCGTGCCGTCCGCCAGACCGGACAGCCGCGCCGCGTTGGCCGTGACACGACCGACAATCTCGGTGGAGACGGCCATCGACGGCTTTTTGCCCGCAAGTTCATCCAGGCCAAACAGCCGGAAAGCATCGTCGGTGAAAGCTTGCGTGTTGACATCCGCGAAAGACGTACTGGCTTCGGTCCGATCCGTACCGATCGTGCCGGAAAGGCAGTAGACCAGCCAATCCTTGGCGGCGATGAAATGGGCAATCTTGCCGTAGCGATCCGGCTCGTTCTGCTTGATCCAGCGCAGAATGGCGGAGGGGGCCGAGGCATGCGGGCGCTGCCCGGTCAGTGTCAGCGATAGCGCCCCGACTTCACCGGCATTCCAGTCATCGGCGATGTCGCCGGAGCGCGTATCGAGCGAGACGATCGCGTTGCCGAGTGGCCGGCCGGCGCCATCGAGAAGATAGATACCATCCCCATGCGCCGTTGCCGCCACGGCGACGATATCCGTTGCCGGGCGTCCGCTGGCCGTGATCGCTTCGTGGATGGCTTCGGCCGTTGCGGCCCACATGCCATCCATGTCGCGCTCGACATGACGCGGCTTCCGGATCAGTTGCGGCACGCGCCGGCGGGCGACGGACAGCACCTCGCTATCGGCATCAAACACGACCGCCTTGGTCATGGTCAGCCCGCTGTCTATACCCAGGATGCAGGGCATTTGCGCCTCCATTCAGTAGCGAATGAAGCCCCGCGCACCCATCCCGGCCGCGAAACTTCAGAGCGGACGCTCGCCCTCCGCCACGACGACCTTGATCCCCTTGGCGCGCATGCGCGACAGATGGGCGATCGGAATGTCCTCGTCGACGATGACGGCGTCGAATTCCTCGAGTGCGGCGAACCGGTGCAGGGCACGCCGCTCGAACTTGGTGTGGTCGGCCAACAGAACGCGGCGCTCAGCGCATTCGAACATTGCCCGCTTGGTCTCTACCGTGTCCGGAGATTGGTGGAAGACGATGTCGTCGATGATCGCCGACAGCGACATGAACACGGTATCGGCCCGCATGCGGCGAATCTCGTTGATGGTGATATGGCCCATGAAGGCATTGCACCAATTGTAGAACTGGCCGCCGAGACAGATGAGGTTCAGGTCGTTGATGTCCTTGAGGTCGTTGATCAGGACGAGCGAATTGGTGATCACCGTCAGCGGCACCTTGGCCGGCAGCAGGCCCGCCATTTCATGCACGGTCGTGGCGTCATCGAGGAAGATCGCCTGGCCGGGTTCGACGAAATTCATCGCGGCTCTGGCAATCGCCTTCTTCTCCTTCGGCTGGCGGGTGGCGCGGTAGGCGTCACTCGATTCGATCAGACTGGTCGGGGCAGCGGAGACGATTCCGCGCGTCTTGCGGAACAGGCCGCGGCTGACAAGATCATCGACGTCGCGATGCGCCGTCATCAGGCTGATGCCGAAACGTTCGGTCAGATCCTCGATGCGCAGCGAGCCTTCGGCGATCACAGTCTCGGCAATCAATTGCCGCCTTACCAGCTGGCGGGCATGCCGGCTGTCGCTCGGCAATTCCTCTGAGAGAAGGTCCTTGACATCCACTTTCCTGTTCACGATCGCCCCTGTCTTGAAATCGAGGATGAACCGTCTCGTATCTCGGATCGGGCGCCAAGGCAAAGGCCGCTGGGCAAGCCTCGGATTGCACGCGAAATCAAGAAAACCTGTCGTGGCGGCGAAGGCGGAGGCGCCGGCAAACCGGCGCTCCCCAAGTCGGGATCACTGGCTGAGCGTGAACGGGCCGGTGTACTTGTCGATATTGTCCTTGGTGATCAAGAGGCAGTCGAAGAGCTGCTTTTCGTGATCGACGCCAGTCTTACCGGTCTTGATGAAGTTGTCGGCCTGCTTGACGGCTTCGGCGGAGAACACGGCAACCGGCTGAAGGACGGTATACTGCATCTCGCCCGCCTTGATCGCGGCGACCGCATCCGGCGAACCGTCGAAGCCGCCGACCTTGACCTGCGACAGCTTGCCGGCTTCCTTGAGTGCCGCGATGGCGCCCAGCGCCATTTCGTCATTGCCGGAGATCACACCGACGATGTCTGGGTGCGCCTGCAGCATGGACTGCATCTTGTCATGGCCCTTGGTGCGATCCCAATCCGCCACTTCCTTGGCGACCTTCTTCAGGTCCGGATACTGCGTCAGAACAGTCTCATAACCGTTCGAACGGGTGGCGGCATTGTTGTCGGCCGGGTTGCCGAACAGTTCGGCATAATTGCCCTTGTCGCCGATCGCTTCGACCCATTGCTGCGCACCGATAGCGGCACCCTGGGCGTTGTTGGAGACGAGCTGCGCCTTGGCGAGGCCTTCCTGGTTGATTTCGGCGTTGACGAGGAAGACCGGGATATTGGCGGCGACAGCCTTCTTGACCGCACCGACCGAGCCATCGGCATTGGCCGGATCGAGGATGATGGCGACCGATTTGTTGGTGATCGCGGTGTCGATCAGGTTGCTTTCGGCATTGGTGTCACCCTTGTGGGCGGCGACATTGGCGGTGTAGCCGAGCTTTTCGGCGGTCGCCTTGGCCACCTGGCCTTCGGTCAGCCAGTACGGGTTGGCCGGATCGGTGACGATGATGGAGATCAGTCCGCCGGCCCAGGCGCTGCTGGCCAGCAACGGGGCAACTGCGGCGGCGGCCAAAAGTACGCGCATTCCTCTTCTGAACATAGTCTCACTCCCTTTTTGATGAGCTCAGATTGTGCCGGTTTCCGGCCATGCTTGCCGTGGCCGGCCATTGACCGACTGCGGCGAAGTTCCATTCAGTCGCTGCCATTGCCGTCAGCGGCGACTGTATTTGATGCTGTTGAGCAGGACCGCGAGCACGATCACCGCACCTGTGAAGACCGTCTGCCAGTAGGCGGAGACACCGACAATCACGAGACCGTCCGAGAGAAAGCCGATGACGAAGGCGCCGAGCATGGTGCCGACCACCGTGCCGCGGCCGCCGGTCAGCGCCGCGCCGCCGATGACGACAGCGGCAATCGCGGTCAGTTCGTAGGAGCCGCCGGCGGTGGGGCCGGCCGAGGTCAACTGGGAGGACAGGACCAGGCCGGCCACCGCCGCGCAGATGCCGGAAAGCACGTAGACGGTGATCTTTACGCGCTTGACCGGCACGCCGGACAGTTCGGCGGCGCGCTCGTTGCCGCCCGAAGAATAAAGCCAGCGGCCGAAGGCTGTGCGCGACAGCAGGATGGCGGCGACGATGGCGAAAACGGCCAGCGTGATGACGCCGATCGGTACGCCGCCCAGGCGGTTGAAGCCGAGCCAGTCGAAGCCGGTATTGCCAAGTTCTGGACGACCGCCAAGGTTATTGTAGGTCAGGCCACTGGTGATCAACAGCGCAATGCCGCGCGCCACATAGAGCACGCCCAGCGTGGCGACGAAAGCCGGTACCTTGAGGTAGGCGATCAGCACGCCGTTGACCGCGCCGACGACGGCGCCAAGCAGGCAGGTCAGCACCACGACCACCCAGACCGGCGGATAAAGGATGATGCCGAATTGCTCGATCATCACACCCTGCATCAGGAAGCCGGCGATCACGCCCGACAGGCCAAGCGTCGAACCCACCGAAAGATCAATGCCGCCGTTAAGGATCACCAGCAACATGCCTATGGCAAGCAGGCCGTAGATCGCGACATGCGAAGCCATGATCAGGAAATTGCTGAGCGTGAAATAGTTCGGCGACAGGACCGAGAAGACGACGACGATGGCGATCAGCGCGAAGAAAGCGCGGCCGTCGAACAGGCGCTCGATGAACCCTTTCTTGCGCCTTCCAGCCGAAACGGCGGCTTTGCTGTCGGATGCGGTTGTGACTGCCATTCTGATCGCTCCTCCGCCCAGGCTAGTGTGTGACCACAGCTTCGCCCGAAGCAGCCATGATTTGTTCCTTGGTCGCGTCCGGACCGAATTCCGCCGAGATGCGGCCGCGCCGCATGACGATGATGCGGTGAGCGATGCTCAGGCATTCGCCAACTTCCGACGTGGTGTAGATGACGGCGAGGCCGGTCCTGGCGCGCTCGGCGAGCAGCCGGAAGACCTCGGCCTTGGCACCGATGTCGATGCCGCGGCTCGGCTCGTCGAGCAGCATCACTTCGGGCTCGGTCGCCAGCATCTTGCCGATCACGACCTTCTGCTGGTTGCCGCCCGACAGCGAGCCGATAGGGGCCGCACCACCGTCGGTCTTGATATGGACCTTCCGGATGGACTCACCGACCAGCCCAGCCTCCCGGGCGAAAGAGGTGAAGAGACCGCGGGTGAACGCGCCGAGACTGGCAAGCGACAGGTTCTTACCCACGCTCATGGTCTGCACCAGCCCGTCGCGCTGCCGGTCTTCCGGAACCAGGACCAGACCGTCCTGGATGCATTGTGGAATCGACTGGCCGGTGATGTCGCGGCCCTTGAGCAGCACCTTGCCCGCCGTCGAGCGCAGCTTGCCGGCCACCGATTCCAACAACTCGGTGCGCCCGGCACCCATAAGCCCATAGATGCAGACTATTTCGCCGGCGCGAACAGACAGCGACAGCTTGTCGACGACCGAGAAATGCGCGCCGGACGGATCGGGCACTGTCAGGCCCTCGATGGCAAGCGCCACGTCGCCCATCTGATAGCCCGTCGGCGGCGAGCCGAGATCGAAATTGTCGCCGACCATGTGCCGGACGATCCATTCGAGATCGATATCCTTGCGTTGCGCGTAGGCGGTCATCGTGCCGTCGCGCAGCACCACGGCATGATGGGTGATCTGCAGCGCTTCTTCGAGATGATGCGAGATATAGACAATGGAGACGCCGCGGCTGGTGAGGTCGCGGATGACCTTGAACAGCACCTCGACTTCCGTCGCCGACAGCGCCGAGGTCGGCTCGTCCATGATCAGGATGCGCGAATTGACCGACAGTGCGCGGGCGATCTCGACGATCTGCTGCTGGCCGAGGCGCAGGTCCTCGACCTTGGTCAAGGGGTCGATATTCTCTTCCAGTTCCTTCATCAGGAGCCGCGTCTGGCGCTCTTCCTCGGCGAAATCGACGCCGGTCGGCGTGGTGATCTCGCGGCCCATGAAGATGTTGTCACGCACATTCATGTTGGGCGCGAGGCTGAGCTCCTGATGGATGATGGAAATGCCATGGTCGCGGGCTTGGGAGGATGACGCGAACGCGATCTGCTGGCCATCGAGAATGATGTCGCCTGACGTCGGCGGCACGACGCCGGAAAGGATTTTCATCAAGGTCGACTTGCCGGCGCCGTTCTCGCCGAACAAGGTCGTCACCTGGCCGCGATGGATATCGAAATTGACGCCCTTGAGGGCATGGATGCTGCCATAGGACTTGGCGACATTGCGCGCGGCCAGCACGACTTCGCCCTTTTGTCCGTTTTCGACGACCTCGCTCATTTGACGTCGAACCTCACCGGCGTGACAATCCAGTTCTTCGGATTGATGAGCTTGAAGACACCGACGACGCTGACCGTCTTGCCGGTCAGAGTGTTGGGGTCGATGCCGGCGAGAATCTTCTTCTTGACCTCGTTGTTGATGGCTGAGCCGGCATCCTGGTATTCGATCTGGTTGGTGAACTGGCCGAACTGGATTTTTCCGGTGGCGTCACGCAGATCCGTGCCGTTCAGCGCCGGGCCGGTCTGGACCCGAACGGTGATTTCCGGCGGCAGGCCGTCGATCTTGAACGTGTTGAAATTCGACTTACGCTCGCCCACAACGCCAGTGAAAGAGACCGGAAGAACAGGCCCGGTCGATGTCGCCACGCCATATTTCGCGCCGGCTGCCTTCTTGTCGGCCATTACGGCCTTGGCGAGGTCGGCCGCGGGCACCGCGCGCTTCTCGACATCCGCCTTGATCTCTGGGAACTGCTTCTCGCCAAAGCTTTCAGGCGAGAATTTCTGCTCACGCACATCATGCGCCGAGCCGATCTTCACCACCGTCGTATCAAGCGCCATGGCCGCGACCAGAACCACCACCGCGGCGATGCCAATCCAGCGATAGGTCTTGGAAGACGCGGCAGATTTTCGTTTGGCGTTGTCAGTCATGTCCGGCGACCGTGGATGTGGCAAAGACTATCGAGGAGCATCAAGGCAGGGCGTCAGCTTCGGTATCGCTCGTGATCCGGCACGCTCGCTGCCTCACGCAGGCAAATGCCTGTCTGGGTGGGGCACGGCGATGTGCCCGGTCTCCGGCAAAGCTCCACAATGTCCTCCCATCAAATATGCCGGACCCGTCTCTGTGACCGGCCTGACATGGCAGCGCATGCATTGTTGCGCTGCGATATCTGCATGTTAGATGCAGCAAAAGATATGTTAAGTTATCATAGGCTGTCAACGGTCGATTTTGCGTTTTTTGGGGCTCAGCACATTTGAGCGGGTCGCAGACACTCCTCTTTCTCCAGTCACGGAGCGCATCTTTTTGCTGCTGCAAAATTCTCTGAATGACTTCTTCGGCGCTGCAAAAAATTACGATGACTTTCCGATATCTTTATCAATATATTGATTATAAACATATATTTTCGGGGCTCTCGCAACACTCGCGCACCAGCGTCGATAAAGCGCGCTGGAAAACCAAGCCCCATCACGCGTCCCGCCTCGCGGCTTCCTCGCTCGCATTTCTTTCCATTCGGATTTCATCACATATGAAAAAAAATACGCAACGAGAAAAATTTTACGCGACATACGATAACTTTGTGATATGTTTTCAAGTGAAATTAGAGAATGATATGTTATGTTGACTGCAGGACGGTTTCGCCGCCGCCCGCTGCGCATGCGATTGTCATGAACGCCATCGCGCCGCCGGCACGTCTCGACGACTATGGGGAGGATGAAATGCTGTTTTCCTGGCAGTTCCTGTCTGCCTCGACGCTCGAATGCCCCAGGAAGGTGACGGTGTGACGGACGAGGCGGATCTGATCATCGGCATCGATGCCGGCACGTCCGTGATGAAGGCCGTCGCTTTCTCGACCTCGGGGCGGCAAGTTGCCAGTGCATCCGTGCGCAATTCCTATCACGTCGGCGACGGTGGCGCGGTCACGCAATCACTCAACCAGACCTGGGCCGATTGCGTCCGCGCTTTGCTGCTGCTGAAGGACAGGGTCGAGCGGCTGGCACAGCGGACGGCCGCGATCGCTGTGACTGGGCAGGGCGACGGCACCTGGCTGGTCGGCGCGGACAATAAGCCCGTAACCGATGCCTGGCTGTGGCTCGATGCTCGTGCGGCACCGACGGTTGAAGAACTCGCAAACTCCGGAGCGGATCGCGCCCGCTTCGAAGCTACCGGTACCGGGCTGAACACCTGTCAGCAGGGCAGCCAGATGGCGCACATGCAGCGCCATTGCCGCGAGCTGCTCGACCGTAGCGAAGTGGCGCTGCACTGCAAGGACTGGCTCTATCTCAACCTGACTGGCGTGCGCGCCACCGACCCTTCCGAAGTGAGCTTCACCTTCGGCAATTTTCGTACCCGACAGTATGATGACATCGTGCTCGATGCGCTCGGCCTACGACAGCGCCGGGCCTTGCTGCCCGATGTGATCGAGGGCACGGAGGGCACCCACTCGCTGACGGCAGACGCTGCTGCTGCCTGTGGGCTCAAGGCCGGCACACCCGTCTCACTCGGCTATGTCGATATGGCGATGACGGCGCTCGGTGCCGGCGTCCGCAGTGGCGGCATGAACGCCGCCTGTTCCGCCATAGGCTCGACCGGGGTGCATCTGCTCGCCAAATCGGTGGATGACGTGTTCCTCAACAGCGAGCGCACCGGTTATGTCATTGCGCTGCCCATTCCCGGCATCGTCACCCAAGTGCAGACCAATATGGGGGCGACGATCAATCTCGATTGGCTGCTGCAGCTCGGCGCCGATCTGCTGGGCGAATTCGGCGTCGAGGTCGAGCTCGGCGACATGATCCCGCGCATCGACGCCTGGTTCGCGGCCAGCAAGCCGGGCGCGGTGGTCTATCATCCCTATATTTCAGAAGCCGGCGAACGTGGTCCGTTCGTCGACGCCAAAGCGCGCGCCAATTTCAGCGGCCTCTCCAGCCGGCATCGTTTCCCCGATCTTGTCCGGGCGGTGATCGAAGGCTTGGGCATGGCGACCTGCGATTGCTACTCCGCCATGGGGGCGCTGCCATCGGAGCTGCGCGTCAGCGGCGGTGCCGCGCGATCCGCAGCCCTGCGCAACACGCTGGCTGCCGCCATCGACGCACCTGTGCGTGTCTCGTCGCGCGAGGAAGCCGGTGCCGCCGGCGCCTCGATGATGGCGGCCGTGGCGATCGGCGCCTATCGCAGCATGGACGATTGCATTGCCGATTGGGTAACGCCGCATCTCGGGGTGGCCGAGCTGCCTGCTTCGGCGGATGTCGAGCGCATGGCGCGCCTGTTTGTTGCCTATGGCGAGATCCGCCGCGGCATTGCGCCGGCCTGGGGCATCCTCGCTGGGCGCTGACAAATTTCGATCGATGCCTGGCCGGTCGCGCAAGCGATGCCGGGCGACAAGGAGACACGCATGACGCAAACCTACGATCTCTTCGTGATCGGCGGCGGTATCAATGGCGCCGGCATTGCCCGCGATGCGGCTGGTCGCGGCCTGTCGGTGGTGCTTTGCGAGAAGGACGATCTGGCGGAGGGTACGTCATCGCGGTCCGGCAAGCTGGTGCATGGTGGTCTGCGCTATCTCGAATATTACGAATTCCGGCTGGTGCGCGAGGCTTTGATCGAGCGCGAAGTGCTGCTCAAGGCCGCGCCACACATCATCTGGCCGATGCGCTTCGTGCTGCCGCATAGTCCGGAGGATCGCCCGGCCTGGCTCGTGCGGTTGGGACTGTTTCTCTATGACCATCTCGGCGGTCGTAAGCGCTTGCCGGGAACCCGCACGCTCGATCTCCGCCGCGATCCGGAAGGCATTCCGATCCTCGACCAATATACGCGCGGCTTTGAATATTCCGACTGCTGGGTGGATGACGCCCGCCTCGTCGTGCTCAATGCCGTCGGCGCGGCGGAAAAGGGGGCCGTGGTGCTCACCCGCACACCGGCCGTCTCCGCCCGGCGCGAGGGCAAGCTCTGGACGATCACGACCAGGAACAGCCTGACGGGCGAAACCTCGACCTATAAAGCAAAATGCCTGGTCAACTGCGCCGGCCCTTGGGTGTCGGATGTCATCGGCCGTGTTGCCGGCTCCAACTCCAGCCGCAACGTCCGTCTGGTCAAGGGCTCGCACATCATCGTGCCGAAATTCTGGCAGGGCGCCAATGCCTATCTGGTGCAGAACCACGACAAGCGGGTGATCTTCATCAACCCCTATGAGGGCGACAAGGCGCTGATCGGTACCACCGATATCGCCTATGAAGGCCGCGCCGAGGATGTCGCGGCGGACGAGAAAGAGATCGATTATCTGCTCGCCGCCGTGAATCGTTACTTCAAGGAAAAGCTGCGCCGGCAGGACATTATCACCACATTCTCCGGCGTCCGGCCGCTGTTCGACGACGGCAAGGGCAATCCTTCGGCGGTGACGCGCGACTATGTCTTCGACCTCGACGAGACGGGCGGTGCGCCGCTGCTCAATGTCTTCGGCGGCAAGATCACCACGTTTCGCGAACTGGCCGAACGCGGCATGCAGCGGCTCAAGCACATTTTTCCAAACATGGGCGAGAACTGGACCGAGCATGCGCCGCTGCCGGGTGGCGACATGGCGAACGCCGACTATGAGACCTTTGCCAACAGTCTGCGCGACGCTTATCCCTGGATGAACCGCGGGCTCCTGCATCACTATGGCCGGCTCTACGGCACCCGCGCCAGGGACGTCGTCGGCCGGACCATCAGCCTGGAGGGCTTGGGCCGCCATTTCGGCGGCCAGTTCTATGAGGCGGAAGCCCGCTACCTGGTCGCCCGCGAATGGGCGCAGACGGCCGACGACATCCTTTATCGCCGCACCAAACATTATCTGCACCTGACGGAAGCCGAACGCGACCAGTTCCGCCAGTGGTTTTCCTCCGTCCAGCTCGCCGCCGCCTGAGGAAGACCATGGCCCTGACGCTTTCGCTCAACACCAATCCGCTGGTGAACCGCTTCGCCGATCCGGACGACCTGATCGACACGGTGGCGCGTGAGCTGAGGCTGCGCGACCTGCAGCTGACGCATGAATTCATCAATCCGAGCTGGCCTGCTTCGACCATTCGCCGCCTGACCCGGCAGATGCGGGCCGCACTCGACCGCACCGGCATGCGCGTCACCTCCGGCATGACCGGCCCCTATGGCCGGCTCAATCATTTCGGCCATCCGGATGGCGAGGTCCGGCGCTACTATATCGACTGGTTCAAGATCTTCGCCGATATCACCGGCGATCTCGGCGGCCATTCGGTCGGCACGCAGTTCGCCATCTTCACCTACAGGGATTACGACGATCCGGCCCGGCGCGAAGAGCTGATCAGGATCGCCATCGATTGCTGGGCGGAAGTGGCCGAGCACGCCAAGGCGGCCGGTCTGTCCTATGTCTTCTGGGAGCCGATGAGCATCGGCCGCGAATTCGGTGAAACGATCGCCGAATGCATCGCCCTGCAGGACCGCCTGACGACCGCCGACATGGCCATTCCCATGTGGATGATGGCCGATATCGACCACGGAGATGTCACTTCGGCCAATCCCGATGACTACGACCCCTATGCCTGGGCGCGCGCGGTTCCAAAAGTCTCGCCGATCATCCACATCAAGCAGAGCCTGATGGACAAGGGCGGTCATCGGCCGTTCACCACCGAGTTCAACGCCAAGGGCCGTATTCATCCCGCGCCTCTGCTCCAGGCCTTCGCCGAAGGCGGTGCGGTGGATAATGAAATCTGCCTGGAACTGTCTTTCAAGGAAAGGGAGCCCAACGATCGGCAGGTCATCCCGCAAATCGCTGAAAGCGTGGCCTTCTGGGCGCCGCATATCGATACCGGCGCGAGTGATCTCAAGGTTTAAGGATCGAGCGGATGGAAACCAAGGCAACGCTGACCCTTCGAGGGCCCATTCCGCTTCGCGTCGTGGGGCGCCTCGGGGTGAGGGAGAATGGGGTGCTCGCTGTGCCACAAGCACGCTTGCAGCAAGGGGAGATTGAGGCACCTGCACTGCCACACTCTCGACCTCACCCTGAGGTGCCCTATGACGCGAAGCGGAATAGGGCCTCGAAGGGTCCATCCCAAGCACAACGAAAAAACCGCTGCGCTACGAGCCACCTTCTCCCCAATGGGAGAAGAGGAAAGGCGCTGGCCTCACAACGAAGCCAATGCTTGCAATGTCGAAAGACAGACAGTTATCCGTCTTGCCTTCAACGCATGTCCGGAGCCTCCTACGATGAATGACAATGACGACTCCCTCGCCGTGAGAGCGGCCTGGCTCCACTATGTCGGCGGCTTTACGCAATCGGCCGTGGCCAAGCGGCTGGGCGTGCCCTCGGTGAAGGCGCATCGGCTGATCGCCAAGGCGGTGGCTGACGGGATCGTCAAGGTCAGCATCGATGGCGATATTTCCGAATGCGTCAATCTCGAAGTGGACCTGTCGACGCGCTACGGGCTCAAATATTGCGAGGTGGCGCCGGATGTGGATGAGGATGGCTTGGCGCTGACGACGCTCGGCCATGCCGGCGCCAGCTTCCTGCGCCGGGAGATCGAGCGCGACGATGTGCAGGTGATCGGCCTTGGCCATGGCCGGACGCTCTCCGCCGTGGTTCACTATCTGCCACGCATCACTGCCGGCGCCACCCGCTTCGTGTCGCTGCTCGGCGGCTTGACACGCAACTACGCCGCCAATCCCTATGATGTCATGCATCGCCTGGCGGCGAAAACCGGTTCGCAGGCCTATGTCATGCCGGTGCCCTTCTTCGCCAACACGGCCGAGGATCGGGAGGTATTGTTGTCGCAGCGCGGCGTCCGGGACGTTTTCGATCTCGCCGACGCGGCCGACCTCAAGCTGCTCGGCATCGGCACGGTCGATAGCCAGGCGCATCTGGTGACCTCGGGCATGCTGGAACCGAATGAACTCGCCGAGATCGCTGCCCTTGGCGGTGTCGGTGAAATGCTCGGCCATTTCTTCGATCGCAAGGGCCGGATTCTCGAGACTTCGGTGACGGCGCGGACACTCGCGGCATCTTTCCTCGAAAATCGCGATGACAGGATCGTGGCGATCGCCGGTGGGCCGGTAAAAACCGAAGCTATTCGCGCTGTTTTGCACAGCAACAAGCTACATGGCTTGATTACCGACGAAAGAACAGCCAAAGCATTGCTGGCAGGGTGATTATACCATCACCACATGATATGATGTGTCGATGCATATGGCAACGGAGACGAATGGATGAGCGCTGAGCGCAAAGCCTGGATTGGCACGAGCTGGAAGATGAACAAGACTTTCGCCGAGGCGAAGGCATTCGCGGACGCGCTTGTGGCTGCAGATGCAGCGCGCGATCCGCGCATCCAGCGTTTCGTGATCCCGCCCTTCACGGCCGTGCGGGAGGTCAAGGCGATTCTGGCCGGCGCATCCGTCAAGGTCGGGGCGCAGAACATGCATTGGGCCGATCAAGGCGCCTGGACCGGTGAGGTCTCGCCAGTGATGCTTAAGGATTGCAATCTCGACATTGTCGAGCTCGGCCATTCCGAGCGGCGCGAATTTTTTGGCGAGACGGATGAAACGGTCGGCCTGAAGACGGAAGCCGCGGTCCGGCATGGGCTGATCCCGCTGATCTGCATCGGCGAGACGCTTGCCGACCGCGAGGGCGGCCGTGCTGCGGAGGTTCTGGCGCGCGAAGTGCGCGGCGCGCTTGGAAAATTGAGCGGCGAGCAGAAGAAGGCGGAAATCCTGCTCGCCTATGAGCCCGTCTGGGCGATCGGCGAAAAGGGCATTCCGGCCACGGCCGACTATGCCGATGCCCGTCAGGCCGAAATCATCGCTGTCGCGGAAGAGGTGCTCGGCCGCCGCATCCCATGCCTATATGGCGGCTCGGTCAATCCCGAGAACTGCGAAGAGCTGATCGCATGCCCGAATATCGACGGGCTGTTTATCGGCCGCTCGGCCTGGAAGGTCGAGGGCTACCTGGGCATCCTGGCGCGATGCGCCGCGAAACTCTGAAGGAGAAAGTCATGAAACTTGCTGTTGCCGGTGACAGTGCGGGCGAAGGCCTCGCAAAAATCCTCGCCGAACATCTGAAGGACAAGCACGAGGTGCATGAAGTGTCGCGCACCGATGCCGGCCCGGATGCCTTTTACGCCAACATCGCCGACCGGGTCGGTTCGGCGGTCCTGGCCGGCGAATATGACCGCGCCATCCTCGTCTGCGGCACCGGCATCGGCGTCTGCATCTCGGCCAATAAGGTGCCGGGCATCCGCGCAGCATTGACCCACGACACCTATTCGGCTGAACGTGCGGCGCTGTCGAACAATGCCCAGATCATCACCATGGGCTCGCGCGTCATCGGCCCGGAACTGGCGAAGAGCATCGCCGACGCCTATCTGGCGCAGACGTTTGACGAAAACGGCCGCTCGGCCGGCAATGTCCAGGCGATCAACGCGGTCGACGCGAAGTACAAAGCGAAGTGACGTGGAACGACGAAGCGGGGCCAGAGCCTCGCTTCGTTTCAACAGGCTGTGGCCAGAGCCTTCGCAGGCTGACAGCGAGGGCTCGACATCAGTTTTGCTTGCCGCTGCGGATCATCGAGAAATAATCATCTCCGCCGACCTGGCCGCCCTTGAGGGCGATCTGTAATCCGTCCGCGCCGCCGCCATGCGCGATGCAGAGCGGCGAGCCGGGCGTCTGTGGCAGCGGCATGGTCAGTGTCAGTGCTGAGATACCCATCTCGCCCAGCGCGTGGCTCGACGTATCGCCGCCGGCGACCACGGCGCGTTTCAGGCCTGCGCGCGCCACCAGTTCGCGCTGGATGCGGCCGAGCGCCTTGCCGATGCGATGCCGGGCACCGGCGGACGTGTCGATCTCGCCGCCGCGATCGGCAGTCGGGCCGAGCGCCGTATAGAGAATGACACTGCGGCCGGCCAATAGAACGGCGATACCGGCATCGATGGCCCTGGTGATTTCATCATCATTGGCAGCCAGCGCGACCGGGTCGAGCGGGATGCCATCGAAGCCATTGGCCAATGCATGGCGGATTTGTCGCTCCGTGGTCGGCGAGACGCTACCAGAGACAACGGCGATCCGGTCGACCGCGCCGGCGTCGGAAAATTGTGGCTTCTCTCCGATCAGACCAGCCGTCCGCCAGGCCGGGATCAGCGCATATTCGACGCCGGACGAGCCGCAGACGAAGCGGCTTTTGTCACGCAGCGCGTTCCACAGCAGATCGCCCGCGGCCGCCTGCGTGGCCGCATCGAGCACGTCGATCAGCAGGATGTCCGTCTCGACACCGGCCTGCTGCCTGGCACCGGGCGTCAGGACGGCGACATTGTCGATCGAGGCGGAAGCAAGGTTTGTCTGGCGCGCCAGGTGCTTCAAAATATCGGCCTCGTCCATCGGCGTGACCGGGTGTCGGCTCATCACCGGATGCCGGTCGATGCGGTAGTTGCGTCCCTGGTAAGCGGCGAAGAGCTGGCCGAAAGCGGTGTAGCGGCGGATTTGTGGCGAACCGACGATCAATGGAACGACTGCCTCGCTGAACAACTTGCGCCCGATCTCGATGGCGCGGCCGATATTGCCGATTGCCGGGCTGGAATCGAAGGTGGAGCAAACCTTGTAGTGGCAGAGCCCGGCATTCAGCGTCTTCAGCCACTGGAACGCTTCAGTCAGATGCACATCCATCCACTCGGGCGTCTCGCTGCGGCTGGTCCCAGCAAGGCCGAAAGCTTGCGCGGTCGAGAAGCGGGACAGGAGCGACACGTCAGGCTGGCGAAGAAACAGCACCGTGTCGATGCCATTGGAGGCAAGCGCTTCCATCGCATCGGTCGAGCCGGTGAAATCGTCGCCGTAGAAACTGATCAATGGGGTGGACAAGGTCGTGTCTCGCTGTTGATGTTGTAGTTCAATTTCGCGTGCCATCTGAGTGCAAATGGCGTTTTCACCCCTCACCAACTTCGGCCAAGGGTTCGCAAGTGCTCTCCCGGCCTTCGTATCCTCTCCCGCAAGGGGCGAGGAAAAACTCACGGCTCCCGCTCTGCCTCAAGCGAGACCGGTGATCGTGGCACCCTGCCTCGCCCCTTGCGGGAGAGGATAGCAAGCCCGCGAGAGCGTAAGCGATCGCTTGGGCGCACTTGGTGAGGGGTAATGACGCTCGAATGTGCATCGATTCAGATCTCACGCAGCCTTCCCGTCGGCAAACTTCTCGATCGACTGTGCCAGCTCACGATGCTCCTTCGCGTACTCCTCGAGTGCAATCCCGGCCACTGCCGCCTCCCAGGCCTGCTGCACCGCCTTCACCCCCGCCCCCGGTCCGCTGGGATGGCTGACGATGCCGCCGCCGCAGAGGTAGAGCAGATCGGTCGAGCCGCCGGTTGCGGCAATCGTGTCCGGCGCCTGACCGCCCCACTGACCTGAGCAGACCACCGGCATGGCAATGTCGCGCTCTGTGAACAGCGGCGTGCTGACCGCCTTGTAGGAGCGGACGAAACTCTCATCCGGCTCCCAATATTTGGCGCGGATGCCGTTGATCTGGAACTGGTCGACGCCCAGCAGCCGCCAGAATTGCTGCCAGACAGAGAATTCGAAGCCCAGGCCCGGATGGCGCGTGAGAATGTCCCAACCGTTGCGATGGCCATGCAATGCCAGCCCGGAGCGCTTGCGCAGGAAGGACATGCCGCCGAAACCGATGGAATTGATGTTGACGACGGCGGCATTGCCGCCGGCCTGGAGCACCATGTCGTGGTTGCGCATCATTTCGTCAGGATCGGTATGGCTAATGCCAAAGGCATACATGACCTTCTTGCCGGTCTTCTGCTCGTGATCGAGGATGCGCGGCATGATCGCGGCGACCCGCTCCTTGAGCGGCGAATAGGCCGGGCTCATCAGTTTCTCGTCGTCCTTGATGAAATCGACACCAGCCTCGATCAGCTCGCCGACCATCTCTGCCGTCTCATGCGGCCGCAATCCCAGGGCCGGCTTGACGATCGTGCCGATGATCGGCCGTTTCTCGACGCCGGTCAGCCGGCGGCTGCCGGGAATGCCCAATTGCGGGCCGGGATAGGCGGCGGCGAATTCCTGCGGCAGCTTCATGTCGACGATGCGGATGCCGGTCAGCCCCTTGATCGAAAACACGCCGCCGATGGCGATGGTCATCAGCGCCGAGAGGTCCGTTCCGATCGCATCCATGGGAAAATCCACGTCGGCGTCGGCGCGGTTGAAGCGTCGCGCCGCGGCGCCCTCATCTGGGAAGGATGGCTTGTCGGTGTCCGGCAGCGGCCGGATGGCGACGACGCGCGCAGCAACCCGCGCCTTCAACTCCTCGGTCTCGCCCGGAACCGCGACGAACGTGCCCGTCGACTGGTCGCTGGCGATCTTGTTGGCCATCGCCTCCACCGAGCCGGGCGTTTCTATCCTGTATGTCAGGCGGATCATGGCATCCTCCTCGCCCATGGCGTCGGCTTGCAGCTTCATCGAAACTGGTATAATGAGTATTTATGTGAATACAAGTCGCGCCGCTGCAAAAGCGGTGGTGCGTCGGACAATTTATGTATAAAAAAGCCTGTCATTCCCAGGTGATCCATGAACATTCCTTCCGAGCCGATCCTCCGCAGAAAACTCTCCGATGAAGTTTTTGCCCGCCTGAAATTGCTGATCGAAAACGGGGAATTGAAGGCCGGCGACGAGATGCCGTCCGAGCGCGAGCTGATGGAGCGCTTCGGCGTCGGCCGTCCGGCGATCCGCGAGGCCATGCAGGCGCTGGCCGGCAAGGGCCTGGTCGAAATCTCCCATGGCGAACGTGCCCGCGTGCTGCAGGTCACCGCGGAATCGATCTTCCGCCAGGTCGACCTGCCGGCCAAGCTGATGCTGTCGGGCTCGGCAGATTCGCTCGAACATCTGAAAAGTGCTCGCATCTTCTTCGAGCGCGGCATGGTGCGCGAGGCGGCCGGGAAGGCCACCGCCGATCAGATCGCGGAATTGCGCGCCCGCCTCGCCCGGCAGAGCGAAAATCTCGGCAATTCCGAAGCCTTCATCAATGCGGACATGGCCTTCCACCAATATATCGCCCAGATTTCCGGCAACCCGATCTTCGCCGCCGTCAGCGAAGCCATGCTCGGCTGGCTGAAATCATACCATACGGAAATGCTGATCTGGACCGGGCGCGAGAACTATACGCTGGCCGAGCATGAGGAAATCATCCGCGCGATCGAGAAGGGCGATCCCGATCTCGCCGAGAAGGCGATGATCAAGCATCTCGAGCGATCACGGGCGCTATATGCGATGAAGGCGCAGGGCTAAGGCTGCTCTTTTTTCGTCACCGGATGAATCGGTTTGTCGTTTTGGTGGCCTCAATACGGTGGCCGTTCACTTCTTGTGAGGAAGGTTGATGCTTTTTATTTTTTTTAAAGTCGCCTCATCAAAAACTTCGACGAAAGAGCCCGTCGGAACCGAGCCATCGAATAGAACTGGATGCATCATCGATAACACCTGATCGGGAGAATTGGTGTAGATGTAAATCGAGAAAAAGCCCTCGCCTGCTTCATCGCCGTCGACATTCCCCGCATTGCCAATATCGCTTCCGAGTCGATCTTCCAGGTCGTAGAAACCGAAAGTCTCCCCTTCAGCGCCGAAGGTGGAATCGCTCAACTTTACATTTATCTTAATGAGATTGGTTTCGTTTGCCCGGCTCGGAATCGGAGACAGGCATAGCATCGCGCCGATCGCGATTGATATAATCCTATTCATTGTCTGGATCACGCCCCCTCAACCATGCCACTTGATTGGCCGAAATGTGTTAAGCGAGGTGCATTGCCGTCGCAAGATCGCATGATTGGCAACGGTATTTATCCCGGCCTTTCGGGAGTGATGGCGCAAACCAACCGCCGACATTTTCTGGAGTTAACGTGTGACGCGCGCGCAACCATACGGGCCAAGCACGATGGTATCAGTCGCACTGGTAGCGCGGAATTCACCGTCCATGACCTCGACCGCTCGCGCGCCGTCGAGCACAACCCTCTGGGTCTCCGGCGTCGTATTGGCTAGCAATAGTGTCGTCGCCGTCGCCAGGCCGACCACTGCATCCGGGCGCGAACTCTCGATAATGTGCAACGCCTGGCCTGATAGGGCACCGAGCGCGGCGATCAACGCAGCCAGTGGCCGCAAGGAATCTGCGTCTGCTGGTTCGCCTCCCCCGGCGACCAGTCCGAACGGCCCGGCCAGCGTCGACAGCGTCAGCACTTCAAGACCGGCCTCCGGCACCGTCGCGGCATAGGCTAGCGTCCAGGCCGCACCGAACTGACCGGCGTGTCGCGGGTCGACATTGGCCATCGGGATGCGCGACAGCGCCGGATTGTCCTTGGTGGCGCTGCCATAGGGGTTCTGGCGCATGGCAATGGTGGAAGGACCGATGCGATAGGGCTTGTCGCCGTAGATTGCACGCACGGATTTCACCACATAGCGCAACGCCTCGAAAGTCTGCATGACCGAGAGATCGTCGGCGGCATGCACGATCGGGTTGGTGCAATGGCTGACATAGTCGATCAGGTCGTTCGGCACGCGCTTGCGGTTGAGCTCGGTGAAATAGGAAAGCATGCCGCCGCCTAGCCGGACGCCTGGAAAAGCGTTTCGCGCAGCAGCGTAGATGTCTTCGAGCGGCGGGCAATCGGGCCATTTGCTGCCGGGCGGCGTCGATTGGCGGTCCACGGCAGGGCTGACGAACAATGTGTCGAGCGCGAGACCGGCCTGCTTGACCATATCCGCGATATCGCCCAGCTCCATGTCGAGAGGACGGATGCAGGGCACCGCAAGCTCCAGCGTCACCCTCAGCCCGGAAGCTTTCGCCAGTTCGGCATAGCCCTTGAGCGCCTCGATGCCGTGACCGGCAATCGGATCGAAATGGGCGATCAGATGGCGGGCGCCGATTGCCTTCAGCGCATCGAGCGCCGCAAGCTCCTCCGCACGGCATTCCGGCCTCAGACCGATGCCGATATCCGGCAGAGGCACGCCGGTTTTCTTGATCGTCAGGTGGACCGGCGCATCGTTAGCGACAGCGGCAACCGCGTCGCCGGTGACACGAATGTCGACGGTCACCTTCTGCCGCAACGGCTCGCCCTTGCGGACCAAATAGGGCCAGGGCAACGCCAGCGGCCGCACATAGGTCTTATAGGACCCATCCGTCCAATTGCGCTGATCCTCCATCTCGAAGACGTCGCCCTCGAAACGGGTTTCCGCTGAAATGCCCTTGGCGACGGCATGGGTGATCGCCGTCATGTCCATGAACGGCTGCCAGGGATCGATGAGTTCTGGCCAGTGTGAATGTTCGATCGAGCCGTCGCTGTGCTCGACCGACACCGGCTGGCCGGCGACGCCGTTCAATGGGTGGAGCACGGTGAAGCCGGCGCGGGCGGTCTCGAAATCGGCATCGCTCACGCCTTCCGCTTCGAAGACCAGCGTGCCACCGGCCGAGGCAAAGATACGCATGCGGCAATCGAGATTGGCGCCTGATGGCGCGGCATAACGGGCTCGGTAGCGCACCGAAAATTGTTGATGACCACTTTCGATTGACAGGTCGGTGAATTCGGCCTTGCAGGTACCCCAGTCTTTGTCGCGGACGAGGAAGGAAACGGCGCGCAGCACTTCATGGCCCATGAAGCGGATGGTCCGGAGGTTGCCGTCCTGGAGGGTGACCGTGAGGGGGCCGGCGGAGAGTTCACGGTTTTCGGGTTCAGGTTCGGCTGTGCCGTAGAGGGCGAATGTCGATTGATCAATGGTCACGGTACCCTCCATGAAACTTAGAATTCTCGGCCACCCCCCTCTGCCCTGCCGGGCATTTCCCCCTCAAGGGGGGAGATTGGCAAGCGGCACGCTTCCCGCCCAAAACCTCTGTCGAGCACAGGGCGTGGGCCAGAAGTTTGTGGCAGAGCGGCGCCCCATCCAATCTCCCCCCTTGAGGGGGAGATGCCCGGCAGGGCAGAGGGGGGTGAGCCACTTGCACCCCCAGAAATCACCCCAGCAGCGTCTTCAATTCCACCGTCTGCCCCTTCTCGGCGCTCAGATAAGCTGCCTCCACCAGCGCAAACGTCTTCAGATTATCATGCCCCGACGTGTCCGGTTCCTTGCCTTCCGCCAGCCTTTCCGCCCAGTGCTTTTCGATCAGCGCCACGCTCTCCTGCACATTGTGCCACGGCTTCGTCGCCCAGGGCAGCAGGTTGGGTTCGACAGAACGGCGGTCGGCATGGCCGGACTTGTTATAGACAACGAGCTGATAATCCTTGTTGAGCCGGATCGTACCCTCGGAGCCGTCGATTTCGACCAGCGTTTCCGGGAACTGCTCTTCCGGCAGGAAGGTGCTGTAACTGCAGTCGACGATGGAAGTGATGCCGTTTTCATGGCCGAGCAGCATGGTGGCGACGTCCTCGCCGGCAATGTCGGGGCGTACCCGCGTGGTGCGCGCGGTCATGGTGGCGACATCGCCGAACAGGAAGCGGGCGATGTCGAGCGCATGGATGCCGAGGTCCTCGACGATGAAGCGCTTGCCCTTGGCGAGATAGGGCTGGTTGGCGAACACGTCATAGCCGGAGCGGAACGATACCCGGCCCCAGAATGGCTTGCCGATCACGCCGCTTTCCAGTGCTTTCCTGGCTTCGAGAAGCGGCGTCTGCCAGCGGAAATTCTCATGCACCATCAGCGGGATGCCAGCATCATCGGCGGCCTTGACCATGGCCTTGGCGTCATCGAGGTTGAGCGCGAAGGGTTTCTGGCAGATGGTCGGCACCTTGTGTTTCGCCGCCAATTCGACCAGCGGCTTGTGGCTGCCGACCGTGGTGGCGATGTCGACGAAATCGAAGCCGCCATCGGCGAACATCTTTTCCGCGTCGTCATAGCGCCGCGCTACGCCGAATTCGTCGCCGACGATGCGCAGCCGCTCAGAATCCTTGTCGCAGATGGCGACGATCTCGACCGTATCGAGGTCCTGCCAGCCATGCATCTGGTTGATCGCGAAAAAGCCGCAGCCGATCACGGCGCCTTTAAACTTAGCCATTTCAATTCGCTCTCTTTGCCATCTGCATCAGCGTCACCCGCTGCTGCAATCGGCGCTGTGCCTGATCAACCACCACCGCAACAATGATGACAAGCCCTTTGATCACCATCTGCCAGAAAGAGCTGACGCCCATCATGACCAGGCCGTCCGACAGGATACCAATGACGAAGGCGCCGATGATCGTGCCGCCGATCGTGCCGCGTCCGCCCGACATCGACGTGCCGCCGAGCACGGCCGCCGCGATCGCATTGAGCTCGAAGGATTCGCCCGTGGCCGGATGCGAGGCCATCAGGTCGGACGAGATCACCAGACCGACAATGCCCGCACAAAACCCGGAGAACATGTAGACGAACATTTTGACGCGGTTGACGCGGATGCCGGACATGCGAGCGGCGCGCTCATTGCCGCCAACGGCAAAAATATGCCGGCCGAGCGGCACGTAGCGGGCGAAATAGGCCGCCACCAGCGCCACGACGATCAGGATCCACACCGAGACCGGCAGGCCGAGGATCTTGCCGGCACCGAGGAAGCCGAAGCCGGTATTGTCGAGATCCGGCTTACCGACGAGATTGGGAAAAGTCTGGCCGTCGGAGGAAAGCAGGGCGAAGCCGCGCGCCACATAGAGCGTGCCCAGCGTGGCGATGAACGGCGCGACATTTAGCCGGGTGATCAGCAACCCGTTGATGGCGCCGATGACGATGCCGACCACCAGCACGATGAGCGAGACTTCGAAAATGTTGAAATAGACGGTGTAGCCGATCGGCAGCTGGATGCCGTGCAAAATCAGACCGCCGGCGACCATGCCGCAGAGGCCGACGATCGAACCCACAGAGAGATCGATTCCGCCAGTGACAATGACGAAGGTCATGCCCATGGCGAGAAAGGCGTTCTGCGCCACATGCTTGGACATCAGCAGCATGTTCTCGGTCGATAGGAAGTTCGGCGCGAAGATCGAGAAGAAGACGATGACGGCGATCAGCGCGATGAAGGTCCGGAGCTTCATCAGAAGAAGCAGGAAGGAGCCGCTCGTCTGGCTGCTTGTGCCGGAAGTTTCGGTCACGGTCGTCATCAGGCATGGTTCCTTTTGCTTTTATGGCCCTCGGCCGAAGCCGAGACGATCATCTCCTCGGTGGCGTCCTTGCGGTCGACGACCGTGATCAGTCGGCCATTGCTCATCACGGCGATGCGGTCCGACAGCGCCATGACTTCTTCGAGGTCTGAGGTGGAAAACAGGATGGCCAGTCCTTCGCTTGCCAGCCGCCGCATGGTGCGGAACACATCCGCCTTGGCGCCGACATCGATGCCGCGGCTGGGCTCGTCCATCAGCAGCACTTTCGGCCCGGTCATCAGCGCCTTGCCGATGACCACCTTCTGCTGGTTGCCGCCCGACATAGAGGTGACTTCGAAATCGGGATTGCGCGCTTTGATCGAGAGGTTGCGGATCGCTTCGCCGATGGCCCGCTTTTCGCGGTTGAGGTCGATATGAAAACCACCGCGGACGAACTGGCCAAGGCTTGCCAGTGTCAGGTTGCCGGCGATCGACATCGATTGCACCAAGCCCTCGCGCTGCCGGTCTTCGGGGATCAGGGCGATACCTTCCTTGATGCGGCAGGTCGTATCATGGCCACGCAGTTGCTTGCCGTCGATGAAGACCTGGCCGGTATAGTGATCGTAACGACCCATAATGCATTCGAAGAGTTCGCTGCGGCCGGCGCCCATCAGACCGTAGATGCCGAGAATCTCGCCCTTGCGCACCGAAAGTGACACATGATCGACGGCATAGCCGCCTTGCGCCCGCGGCAGGCAGATATCCTCGACGCGGATCACCTCTTCGCCCAGCGCATGTTCGCCCTGTTTGGCGAAATCCTTGGCGTCGGAGCCGATCATCGAACGAACGATCCAGCGCGTGTCGATATCCCTAACCATGGCATGGCCGGTGATCTGGCCGTCCTTGAGCACAGTGATGTAATCGCCGATCCGCATCAGCTCTTCGAGCCGGTGCGAGATGTAGACGATCGCCACGCCCTTTGACTTGAGGTCGGCGATGACGCGGAAGAGGATATCGACTTCGGCGGCGCTGAGTGCCGAGGTCGGCTCGTCCATGATCAGGATGCGGCTGTCGAGCGATACGGCGCGGGCGATTTCGACCAGCTGCTGCTGGCCGATCGGCAGGTCTTCAGCCAGCGTCTCGGCGGAAATGCCGGCCTCCAGGCGATTCAGAAATTCATTGGCCTTGGCGACCTGCGCCTTGTGGTCGATGCCGAGAGCACCGCGGGTGATTTCGCGCGTCGCGAAAATGTTCTCGGCAACGGAGAGATTGCCGAAGAGGTTGAGCTCCTGGAAGACGATGCCGATACCGTGCTTGACCGCGTCAGCGGTACCGCTGAGTTCGACCTTCTGGCCGTCGAGGAACATTTCGCCGAGCGTCGGCTGCTCGACGCCGGCGATGATGCGCATCATCGTCGACTTGCCGGCGCCATTCTCGCCGACCAGCACGTTCACTGCGCCCCGCCGGAGCTTGAGGTTGGCCTTCTTCAGCGCGACAATGCCGGAATAGGCCTTGGTGATGTCGCGCAGTTCAAGGATCACATCGCCGTCATCGATCTCGGCCATGGCTCAGCCCCCGATCGTTATCGTCGCCGGGACGAATTGCGGCAGGTCGGTGCCCGACGGCAGCGGGAAGGCACCGAGCGCCTGAACCTTCTTGCCGACGAGATTGTCACGCGGCAGCTTTTCCAGCACGGTCTTGTTGACATGCAGATTGAACGACTTGCCGAACTGCGCCCATTCGATCTGGTTCTTGAACGCGTTGAAGTCGACGAAATCGAGCGTGTCGCGCAGCGCCGTGCCGCGGATCGCGGGGCCGATGAAGATGCGCACGTCGGCTTTCTTGTCGGCATTGACGTCGACATCGACGTAAGCGGCGCGCGACGTGGTCTCGGCGGCGACAACAGTGCCGTCGACCTTGGCGACATAGGCCCAGGGCGCGTTGCCCACCTTTTCCCTGTGTCCGTATTTGGCGCCCGCCGTATCCGAATTCTTGGCAATTTCGGCCATGACATCGGGGAAATTGCCCGCCTTCTTGTCGAGATAGGGCACGACCTTGGAATCCCAGATCTCCGCGACGCGCTTGTCGGGGTCGAAGGCGGTTGCCGCGGCCTGCTTCTGTTCGTCGGCGGTCTTGACGAACTTGCAGCCGGCAAGCGCCAGCATCGAAGCGAGCGCGACGAAGGCTATGGCCTTGATCTCGGGCATGGAATGGAAACTCCAACAATCAAAACGGATGCAGGGCGGCGCAAGCCACCCCGCATCGCAGACCCCAAGGGAAGGATCACTTGCTCAGCGCAAAGGTTTCCAGCTTGCCGGCATTGTCGGCGGTGATCAGCACGCAATCCATCAGCTGCTTTTCTTCGGCCGGCTTCTTGCCGCCCTTGATGAAGGCGTCCGCCTGCTCGACCGCCAGCTGCGACTGGGCATAGGCCGGCTGCAGCACGGTGGCCTTGATGCCGCCCGACTTGATCGAGTCGCGCACGTCGTTGGAGCCGTCGAAGCCGACGACGATCACGTCCTTCTTGCCGGCCGCCTGGAGAGCGGCGATCGCGCCCATGGCCATGGTGTCGTTGCCGGCGATCACGCCCTTGATGTTGGGATTGGCCTGCAGGATGGTTTCCATCTTGGAATAGGCTTCCGTCTGGCTCCAGTTGGCCGACTGCTGGGCGACCATCTTCATATCCGGATAGTCATCCATGACGTCATGATAGCCCTTGGAACGGATGCCGGCATTGGTGTCGGATTCCTTGCCGGTCAGCTCGACGAAATTGCCCTTTTCGCCCATCAGCTTGACGAATTCCTGGCCGCCGAGCTGTGCACCCTGATAGTTGTTGGAAACGATCTGCGCGACGGCAACGCCGGACGCATTGATTTCGCGGTCGATCAGGAAGGCCGGGATGCCGGCATCCTTGGCCTTCTGGACAGCAGCGACAGATGCGTCAGCACCAGCATTGTCGAGGATGATCGCCTTGGCGCCGCGGCCGATGGCCGTGTCAATTAATTGGCTCTGCTTGGAAGCATCGTCGTCATGGACCATGACGAGCGTGTCGTAACCGAGCTCCTTGGCCTTGGCTTCGGCGCCGACGGCTTCGGCCTTGAAGAACGGGTTGTCGTGGCTGGGCGTGATGATGGCGATCAGGTCCGCGGCAAAAGCCGGCATTGCAACGCCGGCGGCCATGATGGCGGCGAAACCGGCGATCGTCAGTCTACGTGTGATGTTCATGCTTCTCTCCTCCGTGTTAGGCGCGGGCAGCCCTTATCTTTGGCGTCAGGTGCCGTGATCCCACGCGATCAAGCGGCCGGCGCACCCCCGCACCGGCCGAAATTCGAACCTGAAAGATCAGGTAATCCGCTGGATGCTGGCGGCGATCTCTTCCGGCTCGAAGACGCGCTTCCAGTCGTCGCGCATCAGCACCGGTTTGCCGAACTCGATCGCCTTGTTGCAGGCATCCGAGAACACGCCCTGGACCTCTTCGAAGATCACGGCGCCGAGCACATTCATGTGACCAAGCAGGAAGTCGCGGGCGGCTTCCTTCGGCACGCCGCGGCGGACGCATTCTTCCATGGCTTCGCGCATGATGACAAGCAGCGAAGCGCAGACGGTTTCGGACAGACCGGGCTCCAGCAGCGCCATCTGTTCGACGGTCACACGGTGCGAGCGCATCACCGGCGCCCAGATCGTCTTGGCGATTTCCTCGCCCAGCGCATAGGCGCTTTCGGGGCCCTGCATCAGCGCCGAGACGATGTGTTGCTTGGCATAGAGGCCACCAAAATGGTCATGGATCGCCTGCGGATCTGTCTCGTCGTTGAAGATCGGCGGATGGCAGGGATGGGTGACGAAATAGGTGAGGTCGTCGCGCTGCGGCAGGTGGCCGGCAAAAGGTGCTGCGGCATCGAGCGCGATCACGATCGTGCCAGCCTTGAGCTTGTCGTTGATGCCGGCGGCGACCTTGCCGATCGCCGTATCCGGCACAGCGAGGATGACGACGTCAGCGCCATTCAGGCCATCGTCGGCGGAAACACAATCGAGGCCGAGATCATTCTTGAGGCGCGCCCTGCCGGCATCACTGACTTCGACATGGCGCACGTCAAAACGCGAGCCCTTGAGATTCTTCGCCAGCCGATAGCCCATTTTGCCGCCAGCACCGAAGAGTGCGATCGATGTCATTGCTGACCTCCCTGGATTGTCGCCTTTGGATGGATCGCCGGCGCGTTGTCGTGTGCGCAGGTTTTCGCCTGCTCCTGGATTGGTCATATCGACAACTGGTATAACATGTCAATGACTATTGGAGATAACATGTCAGCAGACACCACTGACTTCGCGAATTCCTGAATTTGCTCAAAGCTACCCATCTGATTTCTGGCAAATCATCCGGATTTCAGCGACAATCCGGGAGTTCTGGAACTATGGGCGTGCTTGATATGATCCGGGTATCATCGACCGAATTCAGCAAAGGGGCGGAACGCTATCAGGGCATGGCCCTATCTCAACCTGTCATAGTAACGCGCAACGGGCGTGACCATACGGTGACGATCTCCATTGAAGAGTATCGCCGTCTTAAGAGGCGTGACCGCGAAGTATTGGGCATTGAGGATTTCACCGATGCGGACATCGAAACCGTCCGCCGTGCCGAGCCTTCCAAAGGCGCGGAAGGCTTCAATCACGAACTTGATCCATAACGCGCGGCTTTCCCCAATCACGTTCCCGGTATGGTCATTCGCCGTGTCCTCTCACGTAATTCGAGAAACCTCGCGACCGTGCGGCTAATCTACCCGCTGGCCTGCGCTGTCGAACAGATGCAGATATTTGCCCGGGAAACTCACATGCAACGTGCGGCCTGGATCGAGTGCCGCCCGATCCAGCGTGAATGCCTTGAGCGGCAGGCCGTGCAGGGAAAGATGCAGGATGATGCCGAAGCCGGTCGGCTCGACCAGTTCGACATTGGCCTCCAAGCCTTCGCCGCCGAGGACGACATGTTCGGGGCGGATGCCGAGGGTCACGGGAGAATTGGCCTCCACGGGCCTGGGAGCGCCGCTCGGGATGATCGTGCCGTTGGCGAGCCGGAGATCGGCATGATTGTCCGACGATAGATATTTACCCTCGAGGAAATTCATCCCGGGCGAGCCGATGAAGCCGGCGACGAAGAGGTTGGCGGGACGGTCGTAGAGATCGAGCGGTGAACCCACCTGCTGCACTATGCCGCCATGCATGGCGACGATGCGGTCGGCGAGCGTCATCGCTTCGATCTGGTCATGGGTGACGTAGATCGAGGTTGCCTTGAGATCGCCGTGCAGCTTCTTGATTTCGGCACGCATCTGCTCGCGCAGGCGCGCATCGAGATTCGACAGCGGTTCATCGAACAGGAAGGCCTTTGGCTGGCGGACGATGGCGCGACCCATGGCAACGCGCTGCCGCTGGCCGCCGGACAGCGCCTTTGGCCGACGTTCGAGCAGTGGGTCGAGGCCGAGTTTGGAGGCGGCATTGGCGACGGCGCTGGCGATCTTATCCTTCGCCGTCTTCCGCAGTCTGAGGCTGTAGCTCATATTGCCGGCGACGTTCATATGCGGGTAGAGCGCATAGGACTGGAAGACCATGGCGATGTCGCGGTCCTTGGGCGCGAGGTCGTTGACCCGCTTGCCGGCAATGGCGATGTCGCCAGCGGAGACTTCCTCGAGGCCGGCGATCATCCTGAGCAATGTGGACTTGCCGCAACCGGACGGGCCGACAAGGACGATGAATTCGCCGTCCTTGATGTCGAGGTCGACGCCGTGCAGCACCGCGACCTTGCCGAAGGACTTTTGGACATTCTGGATATGGATCGATGCCATGGGTCTAACCTTTGACCGCGCCGGCCGTCAGGCCCTGGACGAGATAACGCTGGATGAGCAGGAAGAACAGGCCGGCCGGGATGAGCGCCATGACGCCGGCCGCCATCATCTGCCCGAAATCGACGGAGAATTTTGACACGAATGTCAGCAGGCCGACCGGGAAGGTCGCCGCGTCATTGCCATTGATCAGCATCAGCGCGAAAAGCAGTTCGCTCCAGGCGGCGGTGAAGACGAAGCCGAGCGTGGCGGCGATGCCGGGCAGCGTCAGCGGCAGGATGATCTGGCGGAAAGCGGTGAATTGCGTCGCGCCGTCGATCATCGCCGCCTCTTCGAGATCCTTCGGGATGCCGTCGAAGAAGGATTGCATCAGGAAGGTGGCGAAGGGCACGTTGAAGGCGGTGTAGACGATCACGAGGCCCGTCAGGCTGTTGGTCAGATGCAGTGGTGACAGGATCTTGAAGATCGGCGCCACCAGCATGACGAGCGGGAACATCTGTGTCAGCAGCATCAAGGCCACGATCCAGTATTTGGCGCGAAAATTGAAACGCGACAGGGCGTAGCCGGAGAGCGAGGCGCAGACTGTGACCGCAATGGCGGTGGAGGCCGAGACGATCAGGCTGTTTTCGAAGAAGGTCGGGAAGGCCGAGTGCTGCAGGACGAAGAGATAATGCTGCCAAGTGGTCTGGGATGGCCACATCCGCACGCCTTCGGTGTAGAGCAGATTGTCAGGTGTCACCGACACTTTCAGCAGCCAGTAAAGGGGGAAGAGCGCGAAGGTGATGTAGCAGAGCAGCGCCAGGCGATGCAGGATGGTGGGAAGGATCAATCGCGGATTCATCGGCTCAATCCTTGTTCAGCAGCATCTGCCGGAGCAGAATGATCAGCATGGAATAGGCGAGCAGCAGGATCAGCAAAACCAGCGCGATCGCCGACGCATAGCCGAAATCGAGCCGCCGGAAGGCCTGGGTAAAAATGTAGCTCGCGACGATCTGCGTCCGGTCGGCCGGGCCGCCGGCCGTCATCACCACGATCAGGTCGGCGAAATTCGACACCCAGACGGTGCGCAGGAGTACGGTGATGGCGATGGTCGGCGCCAGGAAGGGCAGTGTGATCGAGCGGAAACGCTGGAACCAGGTGGCGCCATCGATCGAAGCGGCTTCGTAGAGATCGCGCGGGATCGCCTGCAACGCGGCCAGCAATGTGATGGCGAAGAAGGGAATGCCCCACCAGACATTGGCGATGATCGGTCCCCACATCGCATAATGCGGATCGGAGAGGATATTGCCGGGCTCGCTCATCAGGCCGAGGCCATAGAGCCAGTGCGGAATGGGGCCGATCACCGGATTGAACAGCCAGGCCCAATTGAGTCCGGCAAGGAAGCTCGGCACGGCCCAGGGCAGGAAGCATAAGGCCTGCACCACGCCCCTGCCCCAGAAAGGCTTGTCTAGCAGCAGCGCCAGGATGAGCCCGAAGATGAATTGCAGCGCCACAGAGGCCCCGGTCCACCAAAGGGTGTTTTTCAATGCATAGTAGAAGGCCGGATCCCTCGCCAGATCACGAAAATGATCGAGGCCGACAAAGCCGCCGGAGAAGGGATTGAGCAATACGATATCACGGAACGCATAGGAAATGCCGACCGCGAGCGGCGCCAGCATGACGGCGGCAATCAGGATCAGCGACGGCGCGCTATAGAGATAAGGCGTCGATGCGTCGGCAAGACGTGTCAGCCAGGGCTTGCGGTCATGCCGCCCGTCGATCCTGTCGGCGGAGATTGTCATCGGCCAAGTGTTCCCAATGGCGGCGCTTCTGCGCCGTTCTCAGATAATTGTCAGGATTGGCGGCGACAAAACCCCGAATGCCGCCGCCAAGTCTCGCCAGGTTATTTCTTAGTGGCGAGGAATTTCTGCTGTGCCTTGGTCAGGTAGTCCGCCCACTGATCGGCCAGATCCTTCGGCGAAATATCGCCCAGCATCGCCTGCTGCGAGGTTTTGATCGCCAGGGAATCCTTGAAGAAGGCGAATTCCTCGAGATAGGTCGGCATCACGGTCGGCACCGTGTTGCTGTCGGCCAGTTCCTCGAACCAGCCCTTGAACTGATCACCCCTGTAGAACGGATCGTTCTGGGCGGCGGTGTAGGCCGGCAGCGCGCCTATGCGCTTGTTCCAGGCGATATTGCCTTCCGGGCCTTCGAGTGTGGCGATCAGCTTCCAGGCCAGATCCTTGTTCTGGCTGGTGGAGAACATCGACCAGCCGCCATAGCCGATGGTCGGGAAGGACTTGCCGTCCGGACCCTTCGGCAGCGGCGTGACGCCGAAATCGTCCTTGCTCATGCGCTCGGCAACCGCGATCAGAGCATCCGGATCCTGGTCGAGGAAGGCGCAGGTGCCGGAATAGAAGCCGGCGACGACTTCGTTGAAGCCCCAGTTGACGCTATCCTTGGGGGCCAGGCCCTTCTTGTAGAGATCGACCATCCATTCGATGCCCTTTGCCCAGCCAGCGCTGTTCATCGTCGAGGTGCCGTCGGCATTGAAATAGGTGTTGTTGCCGGCCATCGAAGCGGCGAAGATCATCCAGCCGTTCAAGCCGCCCGGACCGCCGCGCATGCAGTAGCCGTATTTGCCCGGCAGCTTGGAAACGGCCTCGGAATCCTTGACGAACTCATCCAGTGTCTTCGGTGGCTCGGAGACGCCGGCTTCCTTCAAAAGCTTCTTGTTGTAGAACATGGCGCGCAGATAGAAGCCGTAGGGCAGCATATAAGCGGTGTTCTTGACATCGCGGCCGAGTTCGAGTGCGCGCGGCGTCAGTTCCTTGGTGTGCTCCCACTTGGCGAGATAGGGCTCGAGGCTTTCGAGCATGCCATTGTTGCCATAGAGCGACAGCCAGGTGTCGGGCATTTCCATCACGTCGGGCGTGTCGCCGGCCGAGACCATGGTGGCGAATTTCTGGAAGGCTTCGTTCCAGGGCAGCGAGATGATATCGACCTTGGTGCCCGGATTGGCCGCTTCGAACTTGGCGACGATCGACTTCAGCGTCTCGGTGCGCTCGGGGCTGGTGATGACTTCCACGAGCTTCAGCGTCGTGTCGGCCATGGCTGTACCCGCCATCATGGCGGCGAACAGGGCTGCGGTTATCAGTCTTTTCATGGTTCTTCTCCCAGTTGTTGTCGTCGTTGTGGCTGTTACGACGCGGCTGTGATTGCCGCATCGAGATCGCTCCACAGGGCCTCGGTTCCTTCGAGGCCGACATGGAGGCGTACGGATCGCGCATGGATGCCGAAGGCTTGCGCGGAATTCGGCTGCGCTTTCTGCTGCAGCACCACCTCGCCCGGTACGATCAGGCTTTCGTGGCCACCCCAGCTGACGCCCAGCTTGAAGAGTTTCAGGCGATCGGCAAAGGCGCGGATGTCGATGCCCTCGCGGAAGATGAAAGAGAACAGGCCGGACGTGCCGTTCAGGCCCGCCGGCAGGCGATTGGCAAGGCCGGGATGGCAGACCTGCTCGACCAGCGGATGGGCCTGCAGTCGCCTGGCGACCTCCTTGCCGGCCGCTTCATGCGCCTTCATGCGGATCGGCAATGTCCGGAGCCCACGGATCAGCAGCCAGGCGTCGAAAGGCGAGAGCTTGCCGCCGAGATAGGGATAGGCTTCCGCCTTGATCCTGCCGATCAGGTCCTTCGAACCGGCGACAATGCCGGCGACGACATCGCTGTGGCCGCCGAGATATTTCGACGCCGAATGCAGCACGAGATCGACGCCGAGCTTGAGCGGTTGCTGGAAAATCGGGGTCGCCCAGCTGTTGTCGATGACGCTGACGATGCCGTGTTTCCTGGCCAGCGCGGCGAGCGCGCCGACGTCATGGGCATCCATCACCCAGCTCGTCGGACTTTCCATGTAAAAGAGCTTCGCGCCCGGCAGCGCCTTGGCGACCGCCTCCTCATCCTTGCCGTCGACATAGGTGACCTCGACCTTCATCTTCTTAAGAATCGTGCCGAACAGGCGGAAGGCATCCGGATAGACGTGGCGGACGGCAACGATCCGGTCACCCGGCGCGACGAAGCTCAGCACCGTCGACGAGATCGCCGCCATGCCACTGGCAAAACCGAGCGCATCCTCGGCTCCCTCCAGCTTTGCCAGCATTTCCTCGAACATGCGTACAGTCGGGTTAAGTCCGCGGGTATAGATCGGCCGCACCTTTTCGCCGCGATAAGAGGCGATCATGTCGTCATAATTGCTGAAGGTGAACAGCGAGGTCTGCACGATCGGCGGCACCACGGCCTCGAAGGCATTGCCTTCGTCATGGGCGACGATCAGCGAGGCAAGATCGAACGGTTCCGGACCGTCATTCATTTCGACATTTCCTTGATATCTTCCTCGACGACGTCGAGGATCTTCAGTGTTTCACGCCGCGCCGCCTCGGTATCCTGGGCGGCGATGGCGTTGAAAAGCGTGCGGTGGAACGGGAAGGAGCGACGGGCAAAGTCCGAACGGTCGAAGGGCTTGTCCCAGAAGCGCCAGAAGGTCTGCCGCATCTGTTCGAGGATCTGCTTGAATAGCGGATTGTGGGTGGCATCATAGATTGCCAGATGAAAGGCCAGATCCTGCGGCCCGGCGGTGCCTTCCGACATATGTACCCGCTCCATCTCGTTGAGCCGGTGCTCGATGGTCACCAGGTCCTTGAGGGTGCGGCGGCGCGCGGCGACCATATTGGCCTCGCATTCAATGCCGCGCCGCACTTCGAGCGTCTGCAACAGCACGTCGCGCAAATGCGTCGTGTCGAGCGACAGCGGCATGTGGATCGTGCCTGATGATACCGGCTTCAGCAAATAGGTGCCGCTGCCCTTGCGGGTCTCCATGACACCGAGCGCCTGGAAATGGCTGATGACTTCACGGATGGTGGAACGGCCAACGGCGAGCGCCGCCATCAACTCACGCTCAGCGGGCAGACGGTCGCCGGCCTTGAGATTGGCGCCGTCGATATAAGATGCCAAGGCTTCGATGACCTGCGCCGCCCTGTCAAGCGGCGGCAAAGGCGCGATGATCGGCCTGTCCTGCAATTCTGCCGGCATGGCGGCATATTCCCCGTTTCAATGTCAGCTTCTCAAATTGGTCTGACATCCTAGCATTTCGCAAGACGAGGCTCACGTCAATTGGTCTGACATCTGTCCTGTGGAAAAATTCGTGATCGCGAAAGTGGGATTTGGCGAATATATTTTTGCTTACCTCTGAAGCCGAGCAGGCCTTGCATGCCGAAAGCGGCCACAAACGGTCGCCTTCGGTTGGTATCCGATCGATTGATTGATTGCGGCTTAGAGAGCAGGCTAATTAGTGTGGTGTTTGCGGATGATGACACGGCGATGGTGATATCTATCCGCTTCCTTGCCGAGCTGGTAGCCGGTGACACCACCGATGACTGCGCCGACGGGGCCTGCGGCAATGGCTCCGGCGACTGCACCACCGACGAGGCCGGTGGTCTTGTTGCTGGCGGCATCAGCCGCCGTGCCAACAGCCAGGATCGAAACGGCTGTCATCGCAAAAACAAGTTTTCTCATGATCTTACCCTTTCCTATGACTGAGCAGATGAATCGTTGGCTTGCCAACGAAAGTCTGCTTAGTCCGGTATCATTCACCGTCGTCGTTTAGATCCACGCCAGGATCATCGTTCTGGTGAATGACGACATCGGGTTGCTGCTTCTTGATGATCACTGTCGGCTGCAGTCGCTCGATGACCACGGTAGGCTGTCTCTTCTGGACGACGATACTGCCCGTCGTGTCATCGTTGTCGATCACGGTGTGCGTCTCAATTTCGTCCGCGTAGGCAAGTGATGCCGTTGCGGGAGAGGCAATAAGAGCGGCGGCAAGCAGAATCCGCATTCTCATGACGAACTCCTTTTCTTGATTGGTCGATGTCTTGCAAACGACAGGAACAAGCGTTCGGTTCCGATCGAAAATCCGACGGCGGGCGGAAGCGGAATTCTGAAAGCGAGCCGGAATCTTCAGTTTGAAGTTTTGTCCCGCCAATTGTATAAAATGTGCAATCGCCGAATTATCGGCGCGAACAATATGGTGCGCTCCTTGGTTCCTGTCAGCAAAGGCCTGAAACACAAGACAATTTCCACGGCGGCGGCCGATGAAATCCGCAGCCGTATTCTTGGTGGGAGTTTCGCGCCGGGCTTCCAGCTCAAACAGGAAGACCTTGCGCAGGAGTTCGGTATTAGCCGGATTCCGATCCGCGAGGCGCTGCTGCTGCTCGAAAGCGAAGGCTTGGTGAAGATTATGCCGCATCGCGGCGCGGTGGTCGTCAAGCTCAGTGCCGAGGAGATCGAAGAGCTGTTCAACATGCGCATGCTGCTGGAACCGTTTCTGCTCGAACGCTCCGCGCCGCACCTGACAACGGACGATTTCGAGGCGCTCGGCAACATTCTCGCACGCTATGAGGATTCGATCGGCAAGCAGGACGTTGCGCGCTGGAACGACCTGAATGTCGAGTTCCATCTGCTGCTTTACAGCCACGCCCGCAGTCCGCGGATGCTGTCGACTGTGCACAGCCTGCTGAACGATTGCGATCGTCACACGCGCATCCAGTTGTCCAATATCGAGGCGGATCGCATGCGCGCCATGGCCGAACATGCCGACATGGTCAGGCTTTGCCGGGTTGGAAAATTTTCGGAAGCTGCCGCTCTGCTCTACACCCATATCGACCACGTGCGTGGCGGCTTGGTCGAGTTGCTGGGTAAAAAGCAGGAAACAGTCGAGGCGGCCTGACACCTTTGGCTCTTCGGATCGAGACTGAATCCAGCGCTCTCTACGAGCGCTGCTTAAGAAAGTTCGGCTCGCCCTGCTGAGCAAGGCGAGCCTGGAGGTCGCGCATCTGAGCGTAAAGGTCGCGCCTGCTCTCAGGCCGCCTTTTTCCTCGCGGTCGGCCGGGTAGCGGCAGCCTTTTCGACCATGGCGATGACCTCGGCGCGGCGGGCGCCGGTAAGCGGCATGCGCGGCATGCGGACGCGTTCAGAGCCGCGGCCCATGATCTGCTCGGCGAGCTTGATCGTCTGCACGAGGTCGTGCTCCGCATCGAGATGCAAGAGTGGCATGAACCAACGATAGATGCGCCGCGCCTCTTGCCAATCACCACGATCGGCGGCTGCGACCAATGCTACCGATTCTTCCGGGAAGGCGCTGGTGAGGCCGGATATCCAACCCTTGGCGCCGAGCATCAGGCCTTCCAGTGCGACGTCATCGAGACCGGCGAAGAGGTCGAAGCGGTCGCCGAACGCGTTGATCAGGTCGGTGAAGCGACGCGGATCGGGCGCGCTTTCCTTCACCGCCTTGATGTTCTTGACGTTTTCCAGCGACTTCAGCACGTCGGCGCCGATATTGACGCGATAGGCAGGCGGGTTGTTGTAGAGCATGATCGGCAGCGCGGTCGCTTCCGCCACGGCGCGGAAATGGGCGGCAAGCTCTTCGGGCTTCGGCACATACACCATGGCCGGCAGGAGCATCAGGCCGTCGGCACCGAGCTTTTCGGCATCCTTCGCATAAGCGATGGCGCGGCGGGTATCAAATTCCGAAATGCCTGTCACCACCGGCACGCGGCCATTCACCACTTCGACGGCGCCCTTGAGCACCCTGCGCTTCTCTTCGGGATCGAGCGAATTGTTCTCGCCGCAGGTGCCGAGAATGATCAGGCCGTTCACGCCATCCTTCACCAGCGCATCCTGGACGCGCTGCGTCGCATCCATGTCGATGGAAAGATCCTCGTGGAACTGCGTCGTTACCGCCGGAAATACACCATGCCAACCCGTCGTCATGCTCAAACCTCCAAGATTGTATAAAATCTTCAATATACAAAATTAAAATCGTGGTCAAGTGATATATCAGACGATGGGTAGAAAAATCGCCGAGCAGATTCGCTGCGCGGCGTCACGCTGGCTTCAGAAAGAAGCCGTGGCGCAAGCGGCGGCTGGAACAGGGCCAGTCAGGTTTTCAGCGCGGCGACGCACTTTCAGCCGGCGATGAATCCGCCGAGCAGACAGGTCAGATCAGCGTTCAGGAGCTGACGTCCGTTGAACTGCGCCACCTCCAACAGCAGTTGGCGCGACAGCGCAAGTGCCAGTCGACGGTCTGCCGGATGAGTTCCGGGACTTGAGTGATCTCGATCATCGTCGGTACCGCAATGCCCTTGTTACGGGCCACGTTCAGGCGGCTTCGATCATTGGCGGGACATCTGTTTGGACTCCCCTGCATTTGTCACCTGTAAAATATTTCGTCGATTTTCTCTATGGTGCCGAATAAATCATATTTTACATACGTAAAATATCTGACAGTCGTAAAGGACCGCGAAAACCCGGGCTGGATTTTGCGACCGGACCGCTCAAGCACGCTGCAAACAGGCTCTCCGTCGCCGATCGCGACGCCAGGAAAGGTCGGACCATGTCTCTCGTCGTTTACGATATATCCCTGAAGGATTCCGGAGTCATCGCCGAGCTCGGCACCTCGAACAGCGCCCTCATCGAAAGCGGTGTGACGCTCGCGAGCACGGGCTCCGAGGTCGTGCACACGTCAGGCAATAATCAGACAGTGAACATCCAGGGGACGGCATTCGGAGGTCTCTTCGGCGCCTATATGGGCGGTGCGGGTGCTTTCAATCAGACATTGATCGTCGGAGAGAACGGCTATCTTTCCTCGCTCCAATCGGAAGCGGCCATCCTCTGGGGGCATGGTTCCACCGTCGTCAATCACGGTGTGATCGAGGCATATGTCGCCAGTCTTGGCCTGCACGGAGACGGCGGCAATGACAGGATCGACAATAGCGGCACGATCCACAGCATAAACTATGACGGCATTTTTCTGACCGGAAGCGACAATGTCGCGGTGACCAATAGCGGCCTGATATCGGGCGCGGCCCTGGCGATCGATTGTGCCACCGACACCGGCAACATATCGGTTCGCAACACCGGTACGATGTCCGGCGGCATCTTCTTCGGCGACGGTGCCGACAGCTATGATGGAAGCGGCGGCGCCGTGTCGGGCCTCGTTCAGGGCGGCATTGGCGACGACCGGATCGTAGGCGGGGACGCCGCCGAACAGTTCGAGGGCGATGCAGGGCGTGACGTCCTCGCTGGCGGGGGCGGTGCGGACCATTTCATCTTCGCCGCCGCCCTGGACTCCACCGTCGCCAAGGCGGGCCGCGACCTGATCACCGACTTCTCTCATGTCGACCACGACAGGATCGATCTTTCCCTCATCGACGCCACGGCCTCGACCGAGGCGACCAACGATACCTTCCACCTGATCGGCACCGCAGCCTTCAGCGGCCAGGAGGGCCAGCTCCGTTACGTCTTCCACGGCGGCCACACCCTGATCTCGGGCGACACCAACGGCGACAAGACCGCCGATTTCGAAATCGAACTCGGCACGCATGTGGCGCTCGCCAAGGGCGACTTTCTTCTGTGACAGCCAACCCCTTCATGGTCTCCCCCTGAACGATACAAACGGAAAACCTTATCATGAGCACATTGAGAACCGTGACCGGCACCCTGGTGGGTGCCGGCTCACAGATCAACCTGGCCGACACCGACAGCCTCTACATCGCCGAGAACGGCATCGTCGCCAACACCAACCGCAGTGTCGGTAGCGCGCTCGACTTTGCCATCTATGGTTATGGCAGCCAGCAAACGGTGATCGTCGATGGGCAGGTCAGCGCCTATTGGGGCGGGGTGGTGCTGGTCGCCAACCAGACGGCTGCCAATTCAGGTCAGAAAGTGGAGGTCGGCGATACCGGCAAGATCTTCGCCGAGGTGGGCTTTGGCATCGCGGTCACCGCCGACAGCTCGTCGATACACAATGACGGCCTGCTGCTGGGCGGCGGCGGCATCTCGCTTACTTCCAATGCCAGTTGGAGGTCCGAAATCGTCAATCGCGGCACGATCGATGTGACCAACAATGCGATCCTCTACAAGGGTTCGGAGGATTTGACGCTGCTGAACCGCGGCGTGATCTCCGGTTTCGCCTCGTTCTATGGACAGTTCGGCACGGGTGCGGAGCATATCCGCAACAGCGGCGAGATGAATGGCAGCATCCTGCTCGGCACCGGCGGCGACAACTATGACGGCCATGATGGCATCTGCACGGGGCTGATCAGCGGCATGGCCGGCAATGACCAGATCATCGGCGGGCGTGAAGCCGAAACCATACAGGGTGGCGACGGCCGTGACATCCTGACGGGCGGCGACGGTGCCGACAAGTTCATCTACCGTTCTCTTACCGAAAGCACAGCGGCGCGCACCGGCCGCGACCTGATCACCGATTTTTCCCATGCCGATCACGATCAGCTCGACCTCCGTGGCATCGACGCCACGTCGTCCGACCCATCGACCACCTCGTTTCATTTCATCGGCAGTCACGCATTCTCGGGTCAGGAAGGCGAACTACGCTACACCTTCCACCACGGCCACACGCTGGTCGAGGGCGATATCGACGGCGACAAGCATGCCGATTTCGAAATCGAGCTCGGCACGCATGTGGCGCTCGTCAAGGGTGATTTCCTGCTTTAGCCCCCAGGCAAGCGAACCAGCGGGGGCAATTGCACATGTGGTGATACCCGCTGAACTCAGCCCGACCAAAGGCATTGCTCTAGCCGATATTCCCATCATGCCTTCCGGCCGATGGTAGCCACGTCTTGATCTGTTGCTCCGCGAGGTTGGCGCCGCACAGCATAGTCGCAATGCGGCGGCCGTTCAGCACGGACGCTTGTGCAAGAATAGCTGCAAGCCCCGCCGCTCCGGCCGGCTCGACGATGCTGTTCCATGTTTCGTGGGCAAACCGCATCGCGCCGAGTATCTGATCGTCATCGACGAGAACGACCTCGTCCACGGTCTCTGCAAGCCATTCCACAGCCGATGGCACGGGAATCCGAACGGCAATTCCGTCGGCGATCGTGTGCGCCTCGCGGGTCGGGATCGCCTTCCTCGCATTGAAAGACAGCGCCATGCAGGGCGCGCCCTTTGCGGCGACGGCGACGACCCTTGTCCGCGGCGATTTGGATTTGAACCAGCATCCCATTCCAGCCGCCAGAGCACCGTTGCCGAGCGGAATGAAAACGGCGTCGATATCGTCGACCGCTTCGGTGAGCTCCGCCGCGATCGTTCCGGCACCCTCGGCAATCGCGGCACTTGCGCCGTCTTCGACGAAAGACAGGTTCCGCTCGGACGCGTAGACTTTGGCTTCCGCCTTGGCGGCGTCGAAATCTTCGCCGGCAAGAATGACCTCCGCCCCGAACCGGCGCATTGCCTCGATCTTCAGCGGATTGGCGTTGAGGCTGGCAAAGACGACCAGGGATCGCCCCTGTCGCGCGGCATTATAGGCGAGCCCCTGACCGAAATTTCCGGCCGATGCCGTGACCAGAGTCGTTCTGCCACCGGCGAGACCGGCCAGGAAATATCCTGTCCCTCGACCTTTAAAGCTACGGATCGGATTGTCCGTCTCGTCCTTGGCGACAAGCGACAGTCCGAGACTTTCGGAATGCAGCAGTTGCGTGTTGAGAAAGATCGGATCGATGCGTTGGCGTGCATCGTCGATATTGAGGGAAGAGAGAGGCGCTTGTTTTGTCATGCAGAGATGCTACGGATTTTCAACGCGGACAAACCGCGCCGTTCAGAAAATTGTCGCGGATTTTCCGTGAAAATGAAGAGTTTGGCGCCATGGACGACATCGATCGAACCATTCTCTCGATCCTGCAGGAAAGTGCCGATATTCCCGGCAAGGTCATTGCCGATACCGTCAATCTATCCACCTCGGCTGTCGAAAGGCGGATCAACAAGCTCAAGCAAGATGGGATGATCGAGAGGATCGTGGCTGTGGTCAGTCCGAAGGCCGTCGATCGTACCCTGTCCATCCTGGTCGAGCTCGAAATCCAGAACGAATACCGGCACACGCTGGAGCAATTCCAGCGGTGGCTGGATCGCGCGCCAGAAATTCAATCCTGCTGGTATGTCACCGGCGATGTCGACCTCGTCCTGCTTGTGGCTGTCCGCAATCTCGAAGAATACAATGCTTTCATCGACCGGCTGATGAATGAGCAACCGGCGCTGGTGCGAAAATACAAGAGCCTGATCGCGCTCAAGACGGTCAAGCATGGCCTGACGCTTTCCGTTCAGGAGTAGCGGCTTTTCGTAGCGCTCGGCGATGCAGCGACTTTATGGGAACGGCGGGAAGGGTCGACTTGAGCCCAGATCAGGTGCGTGAGACCGCTAAGCCATGCTGGCCTCATTCGGCCCCATAACGGATGAAAGCGCCGGCGCTATCATGGCCGGCGCTTAAAAATTCCCAATCAGATCAGAACGTTGTCGCTGTTCAGCTCCGAAGCGCTGACGCCGAACAGCTTGACCATGTTGCCGTCGCCGAGATCGAGAACGACGTCGCCATGGTCGGATTGCTGCCAGCAGCGGCCGGCATCGCCATGGCCATGCTTGTCGTCTTCACCGCCGTGCCAGCCGTGGCCCTGGCCGGGCAGCACATCGTCGAGACTGGAGAAGCCGAGCGCCGTGAGGTCGAGCTTGTCGGAATTCGGATCGAAATCGAGGATCAGGTCCATGCCCGACTTGGCCTCGAAAACAAAACGGTCCGCGCCGGCGCCACCGATGAGGAGGTCGCTCTGCTGGCCGCCATTGAGGACGTCATTGCCCGCGCCGCCCATCAGCTCGTCGACGCCCTTGTTGCCCAAAAGCGTGTCGTCACCTTTGCCGCCATAGAGCAGGTCGCTGTAGCCGGAGCCGGAAATCGTCTCGTCGCCGCCCAGCACCATACTCAGGAGCTTGGTCGCGTCAAGGTGCGTGACGGCCTTGACGAAGTCCTTGGCGTCGATATCGAGGCCGGAAATCGAGAAGTCGGCCTTGCCGGGGCCGTCGATGGAAAAGGAACTGATCGTGCCGCCATCGATTGTGGGAAGCTTGCCTTTTTCGACGGTGATGTCGAGATCGGAACCGGTGATTTCGAATGTCCACTTATGACCCAGCGTGACGCTGATCAGATTGTCCTCGACATCGAAATTGGTGACCTTGCCGAGCGACTTCAGGTCGAGACTATTGAGATTGACCTTGAACGAGGTCGGAAGATCGAAATGAAACTGCGCGGACGGATTGCCGCCGCCATGATCGTGGCCGTTGTCGTCCCCGCCATCATCATCGCCGTTGTCGTCGCCGCCATTGTCATCGCCCCACTGGCCGTCATCGTGCCAGGAGCCGTGATGGTCGGAATTGTCGTCATGCCCATTGCCAAAAAAACGCGATTTTCCCGTCATGGAGAACCCTCTATTGCACCCACCACCGCTGAAGTGCTGCAATCCTTACGCCGGGCCTGTCAAACATTCGTAAATGTGCCGATTAAAATTTTAAATTGCGACTATTCGTGCGGACGGGTTTCCATATTGGCGGAATAATAGCGCTCGCCAGGGTGTTGAGCGATCGGGGGCGGGGTTGCCTGCGTTCGCACCCGTTCCCAGATATGGTCAGACTGACCGAGCTCAAGATATCAAATTAACGGAATGTCGCTAGGATTCATGAAGAAAGTGGGCTAGCGAGCATTTCGATGGCATAGTCGGCGGCGCGCATCCTCAAGAGCGAGAAAACAGATGAATGTGTTCAACCGCGATCCGAAAGAGCCGCTGATCGAGCGCACGCTGATTGTCAGCAGCCAGCGCACGAATGCCGTGCTCGTGGCGCCGCATTCGATCGCGCGCTGGCTCCTGGTTTTCGTGCTCCTCGCCGGCGCCTATTTCTTCTACGGCTTCCTTGTGCCGGCGCTTGCAGCGCTCATTATCGGTTTTGCCAGCTGGCCGATCTATCGGTGGCTGCTCGGCAATATCGGGGGCAATCGTAGCTGGGGTGCGACGATTGCCATCCTTCTGGTCGTCTTCTTCATCGTCGCACCTTTGTCGCTGACTGCCGTCTATGCCTTCAAAGAAACGAAGATCTGGGCGGCCTGGGCGATCCACGCCAATGCCGCGGGCGCGGCCGTGCCGCTCTGGATGTCGAAGATACCTGTCGTCGGCGACATGGTGGCCGAACAGTGGACGAAAAATCTCGGCCATCCCGGTGGCCTGGGCGAGCTTGTGCAGGCGATCAGCGGCTCTAATATCAGCAATATCTACAAGGGCATCGTCATTGTCGGCGCCACGGCCTTCCATTGGGTGCTGACGCTGCTCTTCATGCTGATCACCCTCTTCTTCGTCTATCGCAACGGCGAGGACCTGGTGGCGCAGCTCGATCTGATCGGCGAAAGCGTATTGCCCGGCCGTTGGGAGCGCGTCTCGCGCATCGTGCCGCTGACCATCAGTTCGACCGTGACCGGCATGACGATGATCGCCATCGGCGAGGGCATCGTGCTCGGTGTCGCCTACTGGCTTTGCGGCGTTCCGTCACCCGTCTCGCTCGGGCTGATCACCGGCATCATGGCGTTGATCCCTGGTGGCGCTCCGCTCTGCTTCTGCCTCGTCTCCGTCTACTTGGTCGCCACCGGCAATTGGGTCGAGGGCATGGCACTCGTCGCCTGGGGCTCGGTGGAACTCTTCATCGTCGATAAGACGCTGCGGCCGAGGCTTGTCGGCGGTCCAATCAAGCTGCCGTTCCTGCCGACATTCTTCGGCCTGATCGGCGGCGTCAAGACGATGGGCTTCCTCGGCCTGTTCATCGGACCGGTGCTGATGGCGCTGCTCGTTTCCGTCTGGCGCGAATGGCTGCACGATGTGCACCTGCAGCACCAAACCGCCAGGGGCGTCGAGGTCGACCCGCATCTCGATCATCCCACAGCGCTAGACGACCGAAAAGTCGCTGCTGGTGAGTGAAAGACCCGGCTGCAGGTGAGCGAACAATATCTGCGCTGCACCGTCCGAGCCATCGGCATCGAAGTAGAGATTGCCTGTCGCGCTGTCATAGATGATGCGCTGCAATGTATCGGTCGCCGATGTCCCGACATGGAAGGCATCCGCGGAAAGGCTGCCAACCGGCCCGACACCCACAAAAACACTATCATCAAGCGCGATCGTGTCGTTGTCGACGGAGAATTTCTTGATCGTATCGACGTTGGATGTGGCATCCAGCGGCGTGCTGAACAGGAACGTGTCACTGGAGAGACCGCCAATGATCGTATCGTTGCCGGCGCCGCCGTTGAGCGTGAGATTTTGCCCGGATGCGGCACCAGACGCATCAATCATGTCACTGCCTGTGCCGGCGACGAATGACACCGTATCAAACGTATCCTCATGCGCGACGGTGACGCGCCACGGCAGGCCGGTGATTGCCAGACCGGCAGTGGTGGTTTTAATTTGCACGCTGTCGGCCATGCCGGTGCCAAATGTGGCGACATTGTCCACCTGGCCGTCTCTCAAACCCGTGCCGAGCGTGGATTCGAGATCGATCACGACCGATTCAACGCTGCTGCCGGTCAGATTATCGATCGCAATGTTGTCGGCTCCCCCGAGAGCGTGAAGCATGACCTGCTCGACGCCGCGCAGATGCATATTGATATTGGCGACGTTGCGAAGAGATTTGCCTGCCCATCGACGGGGGAAGAGAGAACCATGTTTTCCGCGATATTGGCGCCGAAGAAATCCAGCGTGTCCTTGCCACCCTGACCAAGGACAGTATCGTTTTCGTCTCCGGGCTGCCAAATGTACCTGTCATTGCCGTCTCCCATGATAGCTGTGTCATTGCCACGGCCGCCGGTGATCACATCGGCATTCTTCGATCCGATCAGCACATCAGCATCATCGCCGCCATTCAGGGAAAAGCCTGTCGCACTCGTCGTCACGTCACTGGCATCGATCACATCCGCACCGAATCCGCCTTGGATGGCGATCATATCTTTCGCATCGGCGCCCTCGACCGTGAGTTTGGCCGCGAGCCCAGTGACGACGAGCGCAGAACCGTTGTCGGAAATGGTGATGAAGTCGCCGTTGGCCGTGCCGAAAGCCGACACGGTGTCGGAGAAGCCGGCGCCGCGCGTGAGGTCGATATCGACCCGGTCGACGGAGGAACCGGTGAAATCGGATAGCGACAGGAATTCCGCCGCAGCACCGGCTTGAATGACGAGATGTTCGATGCTGGTAAGCGCGAGCGCACCTGCATCCGTACCGAGGCTGATCGCTCCGGCATTGTTCTGCGCCATGATCTCGAAATCGTTCTTGCTGGCGACAAATGTCGCAGTGTCGGYGCCGTCACCGCCATCCAGGCTGAACGTGTACTTGGAAACCACGCCGCTGTTGATGTCGATGGCATCATCGCCTGCGAGCGCGAAGACCTGCAGCAGATCCGTTGGATCCGCAGCCTGAATGCTTGTCTTCCAAGTCGAGGCCCCCGTACCGGAAGACGCGCCGGATCCTGTTACGCTTATTGTATCGGCGAGGTCCGAGCCTTCGATTGCCACCGTATCGGTCTCGCCGCCGGCGGAAGCGAGATCGAGTACGACATTCTCGATGCCCGTGCCGGCGAGATTGCCGACGGTGATCGTGTCGGCGCCGGCCAGGGCGTGAAAAACGATCGTCTCGAAGCCCTGTACGTCGAGATTGATATTGGCGACGTTCCTGAAGAAGTCGAGATGCGAGCCGACCGCGGTCAGATTGATGACTTCCGCGATATTGGCGCCGCTGAAATCGAGCGTGTCCTCGCCCTTGCCGCCCGTGATCGTATCGTTGCCGTCGCCTGGTCCCCAGTGAAAGAGATCGTCTCCGGCGCCCATCGACACCAAGTCGTTGCCCATTCCGCCGGCAATGCTGTCATCGCCGCCACCGCCCGCGATGGTATCGTCGCCGCCGCCGCCAAAGATCGTATCCGCCAGGTTTCCCGGCCGGCTGGCTCCGGAGATAACGACGCTCGGCGACACTTCGTCAGGCGTAATGATTTCGCTGTCGATGGTTCCGGTAAATGTCGGCATGGCTCACTTCCTCCCTGCGCAGCGCATCTCGCGTAATATTACTACGAAACAGCATCCTCGTTTCTTCGCCGAAGAGGATGCCGGCATTCGCCCATCCCGACAACGGGTGACAAACGCTGCGGATTGCTGCACCATTGCGTTTCGCCGTGCGTCGCGGCGCCAAAAGCATTGGGGGGAACAGCATGAAACTCGCAACACTCAGGGATTCAACGCGTGACGGCCGGCTGGTGGTCGTGTCAAAGGATTTGACGCGCTGCTCCGAAGTCGGGCACATCGCCCGGACGTTGCAAAACGCGCTGGACGACTGGGAACATGCTGCCCCGCGGCTGAGGCGCGTCGCCGAAGGCCTGGAGACCGGCGCGGAGCCGACCATGCGGTTCCATGAACATGATGCGGCCTCGCCGCTGCCGCGCGCCTATCAGTGGGCCGATTGCTCAGCTTACGTCAATCATGTCGAACTGGTGCGAAAATCCCGCAACATGGAGATGCCCCCGAGCTTCTGGACCGATCCGCTGATCTATCAGGGCGGATCGGACACCTTTCTCGCTCCGCGGCAGCCCATCCCGCTCGTGGATGAGGCGCTTGGGCTCGACATGGAAGGCGAGGTGGCGGTGATCGTCTCGGACGTGCCGATGGGAGCAAGCGTAGAAGAGGCGCGCGAGGCGATCCAACTGGTCATGCTGGTCAACGATGTAAGCCTTCGCGCGCTGGCACTCGGCGAGATCAACAAGGGCTTCGGCTTCTTCCAGGCCAAACCGTCATCCGCCTTTTCGCCCACGGCCGTATCGCCGGACGAATTAGGCGATGCCTGGCAGGCCGGCAAACTGCATCTGCCGCTCTCCGTCGACCTGAACGGCAAGCCGTTCGGCCGCGCCAATGCCGGCGTCGATATGACCTTCGATTTCGGCCAGCTTGTCGCCCATGCGGCCCGGACACGCCCACTCTCGGCCGGCACGATCATCGGCTCCGGCACGGTGTCGAACAAGCTCGGCGATGGGCCTGGAAAACCGATTTCCGACGGCGGTGCCGGCTATTCCTGCATCACCGAGATGCGCATGGTGGAAACGATGATGCACGGTGCTGCAAAGACGCCGTTCCTCAAGGCTGGCGACGTCGTGCGCATCGAGATGAAGGACAAGAGCGGCCATTCGATCTTCGGGGCGATCGAGCAGACGGTGGAGGCGTATCAGCGGGGCTAGGCGATTGTGATGTCGTAGAGCGGGAAATTGCTGTCCACCGTCAGGACCTGCAAATTCTCGCTCATAGCCTGCGCGATCAGCATCCGGTCGAATGGATCGCGGTGGTGGTGAGGCAGTGCTTCATATACGGCGATATGAGATAGAGTGACCGGGAGGATTTCGATGCCGGCTCGAAGCAGGAGGATACCCAGGTCATCTTCGATCTGCAATTTTCCCAGGCTTTTCTTGATTGCGATCTCCCAGATGGAGACGATGCTGACAGTGCAGAGATTCTCACGCTCAAGAAAGGGTAAGTATCGCTGAGGGATCTTTTCCTTCTGACCCACAGCCCAAATGACGATATGTGTGTCGAGCAGATAGAGCCGACCACTCATTTGACATACTCGTCCCATTCGGGACCGAGTTCGTCAAAATCATCCGCAATCCAAATCTTGCCCTCGAATGCGCCCAACAGCCGAGGACGATCAACACCGCCCTCGATTGCCGGCTCAACCTTTGCGATCGGCTTGCCATCACGCGTGAGCGTCACATGCTCGCCTGCCTCGATACGCCGTACCAGGTCATCAAGCGTGGTGTCCTTGATCGCGATCTTCATCGGCATCAGTCCCGGAGGTGATTAGTATTGCATACTCGATATAATTCGCGACGAGTTATATACTCAGCAGCTGTATTTTTCCATTCCGGTTGGAATGTCTTCCCAATCAACCGGCAACTCGAACTGCCCTTCGAATGCGCCGACGCGAGGCAAAGGTCGTCCCGGCAAGGCCGCGACGACACGCACATAGGGTTTGCCGTGCCGCGTGATTTCCACGTCCTCGCCGCCCGCGGCCTTGCGCAGGATCTCCGAGAGATTGGCCTTCATCTCGGCAATGGTGATGTTCATCGACGGCTCCAAACTTAGAGCCATAAATTAGGCCATAAAGCAGTCGCCAACAAGCCTCAGCTACGCGCGAATACGTAGTCCGTCTCCTGCCGCAGCACTTTGCCGGGGCTGAGGATCGCCTTCGGGAAGCCGGCTTGATTGATCGCATCCGGCCAGATTTGGGTTTCCAGGCAAAGGCCCGAGAACGGGCCGTATCTGCGCCCTTCCAGCCCCGGCACCGGCACGTCCACCTTGAAGGCGGCGTAGAACTGGACACCAGGCTCCGTGGTCAGGACACGCATTTCGACGCCAGATTTTTCGCTGCGCAGACGCGCGACCTCGCGCTTGGTGACGCGCTCATCCGACAGGCAGAAATTATGGTCGAACAGGACCCGTTCGCCGTCTTCCACCAGCACTACCGATTTCAGGTCTCGGAAATCGAAGGCCGTTCCAGTCACGTCGCGCGGGCCGCCTGCGGGGATTTGCACTTCATTGGTCGGCAGATAGGCGTCTGCGGCGATCTGCAGTTCGTGTGCGTCGGTGATCGGCTCGCCGTCGAGGTTGAAATAGCTGTGCTGGCAGACATTGGCGATGGTCGGCTTGTCTGTGGTGGTTTCGTAGATCACCGACAACACACCGTCTGGCTTCAGTTCATACGTCGCAACGATGGTGCAGTTGCCGGGATAGCCGGCGCGCCCGTCCGGGTCGAGAATGGTGAGCACGATCTTGCTTTCGGTCTGCTCGACGATCGTCCAGTTCTGCTTGCCTATGCCATCCGAACCGCCATGCAGATGGGTGACGCCGCGCTCGTTGCGTTCGAGATGGTATTCGTGGCCGTCGATCGAGAAGCGGCCGTCGGCGATGCGATTGGCGTTGCGACCCGGCGTCGCGCCGAAATAGGGCGAGTGGACGAGATAGTCTTCCATAGTCTCGAAACCAAGCACCAGCGGCGCATCGTGGCCATCGAGCCGCAAATCCTGGATGATCGCACCCCAGGTGAGCACCTGCGCCGTCAGACCGCCGCCCTTGAGGAAGACCCGGGTCACCGTCTCTTCATTGGGACCCATGCCAAAAATATCGCTTCTCGTCATTCCAGATTTCTCCCCGCGGCGAAGCGCCGAATGCCGGCGCGAAATTGTATGATTTTTGCGCCGGCTGCAACAGGGAAGATGAAAGAAGCGCTTAACGGGTGGGAACCGGCACTGCACCGCGGTAGTCATAGAAGCCGCGGCCGGACTTGCGGCCAAGCCAACCGGCCTCGACATATTTCACCAGGAGCGGACACGGACGGTATTTCGAATCGGCCAGACCGTCATGCAGCACCTGCATGATCGACAGGCAGGTGTCGAGGCCGATGAAATCGGCGAGCTGCAGCGGTCCCATCGGATGGTTGGCGCCGAGCTTCATGGCAGTGTCGATCGCGTCGACCGAACCAACGCCCTCGTAGAGCGTGTAGATTGCTTCATTGATCATCGGCAGCAGGATGCGGTTGACGATGAAAGCCGGGAAATCCTCGGCGACCGTGATCGTCTTCTCGAGCGAGGTAACGAATTGCTTGGCCGCGTTGAACGTGCCCTCATCGGTGGCGATGCCGCGCACGAGTTCGACGAGCTTCATCACCGGCACGGGGTTCATGAAGTGGATGCCCATGAAATGCTCAGGCCGGTCGGTCGCGGAGGCGAGCCGGGTGATCGACAGCGACGACGTATTGGTGGCGAGGATCGCTTCCGGCTTCAGGACCGGACAGACGGTCGAGTAGATCTTGCGCTTGGTCGCCTCGTCCTCGGTCGCCGCTTCGATCACCAGGTCGGCAGAAGCGAGGTCGTTGAGGTCGGCGGAGCCGGAAATGGCGGCAAGCGCGCTCTTGCGTTCTTCTTCCGTGATCTTGCCGTTGGCCACCTGACGGGCGAGGTTGCCGTTGATCGTGGCAAGAGCCGCTTCGATGCGCTCGGAAGACAGATCATAGAGCTGGACGCGATAGCCGGCGGCGGAGGAAACCTGGGCTATGCCACAGCCCATCTGACCCGCCCCAATCACACCGACATTCCTGATTTCGCTGCCCATGGTCTTTCCCGTGATAGATTTTTTCGATTTTTGGCGGTGAACCGCTTATCAACACATCATAGTGGCCGGGCTCGCAATTTCGCAAGCCCGGCCATTTTGATACTTCCGTTCAACAAGGATAGCCAGAGCTTTTTCGCAATTGCGAAGACCTGGTTAATCGCCTCGAAGGGCCTTTTCGAGTTCGGGCAGCGCCTCGAACAGGTCGGCCACGAGGCCAAAGTCGGCAACTTGGAAGATCGGCGCTTCCTCGTCCTTGTTGATCGCAACGATCACTTTCGAATCCTTCATGCCCGCCAGATGCTGGATGGCACCGGATATGCCGACCGCGACATAAAGATCGGGCGCAACGACCTTGCCGGTCTGCCCGACCTGCCAGTCGTTCGGCGCATAGCCCGCATCGACGGCAGCACGCGAGGCGCCCACGGCCGCACCCAGCTTGTCAGCCACCGGCAGGATGACTTCGCGGAATTTTTCCGACGAACCCAGCGCCCGGCCACCCGAGACGATGATTTTTGCCGAGGTCAGTTCCGGACGATCCGATGACGACAAGGCATCGCCGACATGGGTCGACAGGCCTGGGTTGGCTGCAGATGCGATTGCCTCGACGGAGGCCGAGCCACCTTCCGCTGCAGAGGCAAAGCTTGCCGTGCGCACGGTGATCACCCTCTTGGCGTCGGTCGCCTGCACCGTCTGGATCGCATTGCCGGCATAGATCGGACGTTTGAACGTGTCGGCCGAGACCACTTCGATGATCTCGGACACCTGGGCCACATCGAGCAGGGCGGCAACCCGCGGAAACACGCTCTTGCCGGTGGCGGTGGCCGCCGTGACGATCGTGTCATAGCTCGGAGCAAGGCTGACGATCAGGGCGGCGAGCGCTTCGGCGATGTTGTGGCCATATTCGTCGCTATCGGCGAGCAGCACTTTGGCGACGCCGGAAAGCTTTGCCGCCTGGTCGGCAGCAGCCTTGGCGCCCTTGCCGGCCACGAGTACAT
>NZ_JBFUFF010000024.1:0-93216 GCF_056403555.1 Rhizobium sp. P2_G2 | reverse complement strand
GTCTCAGATGGTCGCGTCAGCGAAGCTCGCCGATCTGGCAGGTAGGGTGAAGCCCGAGAGGCCACGGCAGCGAGAAATCAAACCCGCCGAACCAGAATAAGCAAACCCAAGCGTCGGGCCGGGAGAACTATAAGCCTGACGACTTCAACCGCTCCAACCGCCCGGTGCGGACCCGCATGCCGGGTGGTGTGGGAGGGGCGGAGCTGATTGGCTCCCCCCTATCCCGATTATGGGCACCATCGAGCAGGGGCCCCATGAGCGAGCTTCACAGAATTATCGTCGATCCCGAGATATGCGGCGGCCGTCCGATTATTCGCGGCCTGCGCATTCGCGTGAAGGACGTTCTCGATCTCCCGGCAGGCGCCTCGCGGGCGGAGATTCTCGAAGACTACTCATTGCTGGAACCAGAGGACATCGCGGCGGTGCTGAAATATGCGGCCATATGAATGACCTCTCGTCCCATATATCGCGTGATACGGTTTCTCATTGATGCTGATCGTTCGACGCGCCTGCTTGGGCGTCAAGAGGCTCCGACGCGGCCAGTGTAATCCAGCAAGCAGCTGGACGCTTTGATGAGCATAGCGTTGCGTAGAGTTGATGGTGGATCCTTCGAGGCCCAATTCCGCTTCGCGTCATTGGGCACCTCAGGATGAGGGGAGATTGGGGCACCGCGATGCCAAAAGCGCCCCTGTGAGCGACAGAAGATTGGGGCACCAGCGCTGCCCCATACTCCTTCACCCTGAGGCACTTTTTCGGCGCAACCGGAAAAGCCTCGAAGGGGCCGTTCCAAGCACAAAACCAAGCTCAATGGCCATCAGAACGGTCTGACATCTCCGGGCTTGTCATCGCGGATGTGGTCATCCTCTTCCGGCCGCTCTTCCTCGAACTTTGGTTCCTGCCGCAATGCAGGCTTCGGTTCCGAGACGCCCCTATGATCCGGCTGCACCGGCTCCGAAACTGCGACCTCTTCCGAAGCCACAGTCTCCTCCGTCTTGGTCTGCTCAGCAGCTGTCGCGGTCTCCGGCTCCACACCTCTAACCGGCGCCACCACAGGTTCCGCCTTCGCCACGACCGGCTGCTCCTCCCGCATTGGCGTCCACTTCTCGAGCTGCCTTGCCCAGAATCCCTCCCAGGCCCGGCCAAGCCGCGTCTTGTGGTCCGGGAACGGCGCCAGCAGTGCAAACAACAGGCCCAGCACCGCCGGCGAAAAGTCGAGCGCCAGTTGTAGCGCAATATAGCCCATCAGGCTGCCGGCATAGGAGACCACGGCCCAGAACGGCCGGAGCGGCACGAAGACCGGCACGTCGTTGGCGGCCTGCGCCTGCTGCAGCGGCGTCGGCGGTGTTTCCTGCGTGCCATGGAACAGGCGATCGACGAAGGGAATGGTCTCGATGCGGTTTTCGACCGGAATACGGAATTCCGGGCTCGATTTGCGCACATCGATGTCCTTCTCGGCGCTGGTCGCGGCCTCCTCGACGGAATCGATCAGCGTGTCGATCTGGTTGAGAATGACGTCCTTCTTGGCGAGCGTGCAGGCCGACCAGCCGGAGAAGAAGGCGTCGGAATTCACTGTGGCGCGCGTCTCGCGCACGAAGGTCTTCACGCTCGGCAGCGCCGAGGAATTGTCCGTCTCGACGATCTTCTTGCGGATATTGTCGGCTTCGGCGGCGAGTTCCGGCTGGATATCCTCGATCTTGCCTTCGGGCTTGCGGATATGGGCGCGCAACTGCTCGATCTGCGCCTTGATATCCTGGTTGGCGTTCTTGCGGATATTGACGATGTTGAGGATTGTCGCGGTGCGCGCCGCCGAGTCCGTGTAGAACCGCCAGAGAGAGCCCCTGCCGGCGCCGCAGCCCTGGCCCGTGGTCTGCTCGCTGACCGCCGCGGCCTGCAGCTGGTTCGACATATATTGCAGCGCGCCCGACAGGCGGTTGGCCTCGACCGCGCGGATGCCGTCGACGCGCCGCTCATAAGCGTCGAGCACATCGGAATACCAGAGATTATGGGCGCGGATGCCTTCCGTGCCGCCGACGCCGATAATGCCGAACACGGTGTGAATGGCGAGCGTCATCGGCACCAGCACGATAAGGCCGACGACATAGCCGAAGATGCGCGAGATCATGAAGCGCGCCAGGCGGATGCGCAGGAAGACGAAATTCCAGCCAGCCCAGATGATCAGCGCCGCCAATGCCGAAAGGCCGATCGGAACACCATATTGGATGAGCGGCGGATCGAGCGGGTCGACGATTTCATGGTGGAAACCGATCGCCGTGGTGGCGAACGAGCCGACCATGGCCGCGCCGGTGACGAAGGATGCGATCTGGTACCAGCCCTGCGATGGCAGGCTGTTGAGCTCGGCCTTGCGGCGGGCATTGGCGGCGCGTACGGCGAGATATTCGGCGCGTTCCTCGGGTGTCATGCCGTCCAGCCGGCGCGATGGTGCGAACCAGCTGACGAAGGCTTTGTAGAGCAGCAGGAATATGCCGGTGAAGATCAGCCAGATCTGCCATTCCGCGACAGCAGCACCCTGTCCTTTGATGGTATTGTAGATGGCAAGCGCCGCCGCGAAGCCGCCGGCATAGATGCCGAGTGTCGCCAGCGCATTGAGAAGGCGCATTTCACCCCAGCGCAGCCAGAGGCCGGCCGACAGGCCAGCCAGGCAGACGATCATCAGGATGATTTCGGGGCCTGACAACGGCGTCGCAAGGCTCAGCACATGCCAGGCGACGAAAATGCCGATGACGAATGCTGAAATCGCGTAGATGACGCCATGCCAGGCGGCCAGGAACCGTCTCGCCTGCTCGAAAAATGCCTTCATCGAAACCCCCCAGTTTCGCAATTCCTTGTTCGGCGGTGCAGTGCCGAATCTTTCGACTTTTCCGGCCTATTGCGCGAGAATGCAAGCAGATTTGCGGGTCCCTCTTCGTCCGTTCGTCAAATTTCAACGATGGCGAGAAATTTCGTCTGTGATGACAGAATAAGGCCCGATGGATTAACGTCGAAGCAGTACGTTCGTCTTTGCAACGCTCGTGGGACCGCGTTGGGGCATCGACCCGCAGGAGAGGGAAATGAGCTACACCGAAACTGAAACGACATCCTGGTTTTCGCGTATCAAGAATGCACTGATCGGCATCCCGATCGGCATCGTGCTGATTCTTGGCTGCATCTGGCTGCTGTTCTGGAACGAAGGCCGGGCGATCGAGACCTATCGCGCGCTGGTCGAAGGCGCCGGCCTTGTCGTTTCCATCGACAGCGCCAAGGTCGATGCGACTAACAACGGCAAGCTGGTGCATATTTCCGGCGCCGTGACGCCGAACGGCCAGGCCGCCGATCCCGATTTCGGCGTTACCGCCGACGGCGCCATCGCCGTCAGGCGTGACGTCCAGATGTATCAATGGATCCAGGAATCGCAGAGCCATACCGAGAAGAATCTCGGCGGCAGCGAAACGACCACGACGACCTATTCCTATAAGAAGGAATGGCGGTCGAGCCATGTCGACTCCTCCGACTTCAAGCAGGGCGGCCACGACAATCCCGATTTCGCCGTCAATGATGCGACGACGCCGGTCCAGAAGGCCACGGTCGGCGCCTTTTCCATGAATGGCGACACGGTCGCCGATCTTGGTGATGCGACGCAGATCAAGCTTGCCGCCACCGATGTCAGCCGTATCGCCGGCAATATCTCGACCGACCGGCCGGCCAAGCTCAACCAGGGCGAGGTCTATCTCGGCAATTCGGTGACCTCGCCGCAGATCGGCGACATGAAGATCCGCTTCGAGCGCATCGACCTCAAGCAGGCGAGCTTCGTCGGCAAGCAGATCGATGACACGCTCGGCCCCTATACCAGTTCGAATGGCCGCGACATCTTCCTCAGCGCTCCCGGCACCAAGGATGCAGCGGCGATGTTCAAGCAGGCGCAGGACGAGAACACGATGATCACCTGGCTGATCCGTGCCGGCGGCCTGATTGGCCTGTTCATCGGTTTCAAGCTCTGCATGGCGATCTTCAGTATCCTGGGCGACCTGATCCCGTTCATCGGTTCGCTAATCGGCGGCGGCACGAGCATTCTCGCGCTGATCTTCACCCTCGTGCTGGGACCGGTCGTCATCGCCATCGGCTGGTTCGCCTATCGGCCGCTGCTGTCGATCGCCATCATCGCCGTCGGCGTCGCACTCGCGGTCGGCTTTGCCTTCTTGCGGCGCAAGCCGGCGGCAAGCGCCTCGCCGCAGCTTGGCCGCGCCACCTGACATCAAGCCATAAGGCCGGCGCCAAGCCGGCCTTCTCTTTTGGGAGACAAAGATGTTCTTTCTCGGCAAGTCCGCCTGGATCGTGCTGCAGCCACTGTCGCTCGCCTTCTTTCTGGTGGCTTTCGCGCTGCTGCTCACACTCCTCGGCCGCAGGTTTTTCGCATTCCTGTTCACGCTTCTCGGTGCCGCGGTCCTGTTCGCTACCCTCTTCACCTCGACCGGCGCCTGGGCATTGCAGACACTGGAGGCGCGTTACCCGCGTCCCGACCTGCCGGCACAAGTCCCCTGTATGATCGTGCTCGGCGGCGCTTTTGATCTCGAAGTCACAGCGGGCCGGGGCGGCATGGAGTTTAACCAGTCCGCCGACCGCTTCATCGAGGCCGCAAGACTGGCGCGGCTGCATCCTGAGACAAAGATCCTTGTCTCCGGCGGCGACGGCTCCTTCTCCGGCGATTATAAGGGTGATGCCGAACTGGCCGGCGATTTCTTCTCCGCCATGGGCGTCGATCCGACAAGGCTGATCAAGGACACGGCCTCGCGCAACACCGAGGAGAATGTTTCCGAGACCAAGGCGCTTGCCGATCAGAATGGCCTCAAGAGCTGCCTGCTGATCACTTCCGCCTATCACATGCCGCGCGCCAAGGCGCTGTTCGACAAGGCCGGTCTCGAGGTCATCCCCTGGCCGTCGGACTACCGGTCGAGCGGCAAGGTTGAGCTGGGTCTGGATTTCACCCAGCCAACGCTCAACGGCCAGCTCGCATCGACCGCGGCCCGTGAATGGCTGGCGCTGGCTGTCGCGCATTGGACAGGTGAGACCGCGACTTATGTGCCGTAAGCTTCGAGATCGCCACGTGATTATTCCGGGACGACAGAGCGGAGAAGCATGCTGATAGGTCGTCGACGGTGTTTTGGTCGAGGCAAACGGTAACTGCGTCCTGCTCATCGGTCCAGCGCAAGAGCGGTTGCCGCCGATGACCCTTTGCGCTGAGATGGAGCTCACAACGATGTCGCATCAAAATCGTTGACAATCATCGGCGCCATCCTTCCCATATCGGCATCGGCAGGGGGCGGGCATGACGATTCTCGAATTTCTTGATTATGCCGCGATCGCACTTTTCGCCGGCACCGGCGCATTGTCTGCAAGCCGCAAGCAGCTGGATCTCATCGGCTTCGTTTTCCTCGCTGCCGTCACCGGCATCGGCGGCGGCACGCTGCGCGATGTCGTGCTCGGCGCGCTGCCGGTGTTCTGGGTAAAGAATCCGGATTATCTCCTCGTCTGCGCCGCCGCCGGCGTGCTCGTCTATTTTACCGCCCATTTCTTCGAATCGCGCTATCGCGTGCTGCTTTGGCTCGACGCCATCGGCATGGCGGCCTATGCGGCGCTCGGCGCGGGCAAGGGGCTGGCGATGACGGGGTCGCCCGTGGTGGCGATCGTCACCGGCATGCTGACGGCGACCTTCGGTGGAATTTTACGCGATATCGTCGCCGGCGAGCCCTCGGTACTGCTGCGGCCCGAAATCTATGTTTCTGCTGCCATGGCGGGCTCGGCCGTGTTCACGATCGCCCATGCACTCGGTTTCAGCCAGATCACCTGCTTTCTGCTCGCAAGCCTCACGGCTTTTCTCATTCGCGGCGGAGCGTTGCGCTATGGCTGGTGCTTTCCGGTCTACAAGGCACGACCTGGCCGGCACCCGGACGACGTCATGTAGCCGTCCTCGGCTGCTGGGGCCGGTATTGGAAAGAGAGGGTGATTGGAATTCGTGCGGGTCGAAGACCCTCAGCCCTTCTTCTCGCGCAGGCGGATGACCACATCCACATGCGCAATTTCCATACCCTCCGGCGGTTCCGGCAGGTTGGCGATGGAAATATTGCTGAGCGGGATGTCGAGCACCTCGTTACGGCCCTCGACGAAGAAATGGTGATGGTCGGAAATATTGGTGTCGAAATAGGTCCGGCTGCCTTCGACGGCAAGCACGCGGATCATATGCGCTTCGGTGAATTGGTGCAGGGTGTTGTAGACCGTGGCGAGCGACACGTCGATACCGGCTTCCGCAGCTTCCTCGTGCAGTTCCTCGACGGTCAGGTGCCGGTCGCCCTTGGCGAATAGCAGCGACGCCAGGGCGACGCGCTGTCGTGTCGGGCGCAAACCTGCCTGCCGCAAACGCGCTTCAGTCGATGCCGAATGATGACCGGCCATAAATGCCAAGCTCCGATCCCGTGAAAAATAGGAGTATTTTTGTCAACGATATATAGACCTGGGGCTTGCCTTTCAACAGATTTTCATTGCAAGGCCTTTTCGACGCATTGGAAAACGGCGATTTAAGTTGGCTTTTTACCGCCGCATCCTATATTGCGGCTGCAAGTCCGCGCTCGGGCGTGCTGAGAGCGGCCCGAAGTGTCTGAGTTTAAAAAACAGGGGGAACGCCGTTTATGGCCGTGCAGAAGTCGAGTTATACCTATGAGGATCTCCTGACCTGTGCTCACGGCGAATTGTTCGGCCCGGGCAATGCACAACTGCCGCTTCCCCCTATGCTGATGGTCCACCGCATCAGCGACATTTCCGAAACCGGCGGCGCTTTCGACAAGGGCTATCTCCGCGCCGAATATGACGTTCGCCCCGACGACTGGTATTTCCCCTGCCATTTCGAAGGCAATCCGATCATGCCCGGTTGCCTGGGCCTTGACGGCATGTGGCAGTTGACGGGCTTCTTCCTCGGCTGGCTCGGCGAGGAAGGCCGTGGCATGGCGCTCTCCACCGGCGAGGTCAAGTTCAAGGGCATGGTCCGCCCGAACACCAAGCTGCTCGAATATGGCATCGACTTCAAGCGCGTCATGCGCGGCCGTCTGGTCCTGGGCATCGCTGACGGCTGGCTGAAGGCTGACGGGGAAACCATCTATCAGGCGACGGACCTCAAGGTCGGCCTCTCGAAGGAAAAGGCGGCTTGAGCGTTTCGCTTGGGCCAATCCGCCAACTTATTGAAGGTCTGAAATCATGAGACGTGTCGTTGTCACCGGCCTTGGGATCGTGTCGTCCATCGGCAACAATGCCGCCGAGGTGACGGAATCCCTGCGCAACGCGAAATCCGGCATTTCCTTCTCGCCCGATTTTGCCGAGCACGGCTTCAAGTGCCAGGTCTGGGGCGCCCCCAATCTTGACCTGACCGGCATGGTCGACCGGCGCGCCACGCGCTTCCTGTCGACCGCCGGTCAGTGGAACCACGTCTCCATGCTGCAGGCGATTGCCGATTCCGGCCTCGAGGAGAAGGATATCTCCAACGAGCGCACCGGCATCATCATGGGTTCCGGCGGCCCATCGACCCGCCAGATCGTGGAGGCTGCGGATATCACCCGCCAGAACACCTCGCCGAAGCGCATCGGTCCGTTCGCCGTGCCGAAGGCCATGTCCTCGACCGCATCGGCGACACTCGCCACCTGGTTCAAGATTCACGGTGTCAACTATTCGATCTCGTCGGCCTGCTCGACCTCGGCGCATTGCATCGGCAATGCCGCGGAAATGATCCAATGGGGCAAGCAGGACGTGATGTTCGCCGGCGGCCATGAGGATCTGGACTGGACCATGTCCAACCTGTTCGACGCCATGGGCGCGATGTCGACCAAGTATAACGACACGCCGACGATCGCTTCGCGCGCCTATGATGCCAACCGTGACGGCTTCGTCATTGCCGGCGGTGCCGGCGTCGTCATCCTCGAAGAGCTGGAGCACGCCAAGGCGCGCGGCGCCAAGATCTATTGCGAACTCACCGGCTATGGCGCGACCTCTGATGGCTACGACATGGTGGCGCCGTCGGGCGAGGGCGCCAAGCGGTGCATGAAGATGGCGATTTCGACCATCAAGAACAAGGTCGACTACGTCAACACCCACGGCACCTCGACGCCGGTGGGCGACAGCAAGGAAATCGGCGCGATCCGCGAAGTGTTCGGCGCAGAGATGCCGAATATCCAGTCGACCAAGTCGCTGACCGGCCATTCGCTGGGCGCTGCCGGCGTGCAGGAAGCGATCTATTCGATCCTTTCGATGCAGAACGGCTTCATCGGCGAGAGCGCCCATATCGAAACGCTCGATCCGGAATTCGAGGGCGTGCCGATCGTCCGCAAGCGCATCGACGACGCAAAGATCGATGTCGCGCTGTCGAATTCCTTCGGCTTCGGCGGCACCAACGCCACGCTGGTCTTTGAACGTTTCAACGGGTGACGCTCTCGATGACGGGTATGATGCACGGAAAACGCGGCCTGATCATGGGCGTGGCCAACAACCATTCCATTGCCTGGGGCATTGCCAAGGCGCTCGCGGCTCAAGGCGCCGAACTCGCCTTCACCTATCAGGGCGAGGCGCTGGGCAAGCGCGTCAAGCCGCTCGCCCAGGAAGTCGGATCGGATTTTCTGCTTGAATGTGATGTCGAGGACCTCGCATCGGTCGATGCGCTGTTCGCCCATATTGGCGAGCGCTGGGGCACGCTCGATTTCATCGTCCATGCCATCGGCTTCTCCGACAAGAACGAGCTCAAGGGCCTCTATGCCGACACCACGCGCGACAATTTCGTCCGCACCATGGTGATCTCCTGCTTCTCGTTCACCGAGATCGCCAAGCGCGCCGCCGGCCTGATGAGCCATGGCGGGTCGATGCTGACGCTGACCTATGGCGGTTCGGTGCGGATCATGCCCAACTATAACGTCATGGGTGTCGCCAAGGCCGCACTCGAAGCCTCGGTCCGCTATCTGGCGGGGGATTACGGCCCACGTGGCATCCGCGTCAACGCTATCTCTGCCGGTCCGATCCGCACACTTGCCGGCGCCGGCATTTCCGATGCGCGCGCCATGCTCAACTGGCAGCAGAAGAATTCGCCGATGCGACGCACGGTGACGATCGAGGATGTCGGCAACTCGGCCGTCTATCTGCTGTCGGACCTGTCGCGCGGTGTCACCGGCGAAATTCACTACGTCGATTCCGGCTACAACATCACCTCGATGCCGGCGCTCGAAACGCTGGGCCGCGCTGATCAGGAATAAATAGAAATAACATAGCCCGGCCTGAACCCCGAGGCCGGGCTATGGAGCGGCTCTTTTAGAGAGTGGCGCTCGAATAAGAACTGCAAGTGGTCCGCCCGCCTTCGATCCGACGGGAAGCGGCCTACCGGGAGGGGACAGGCAGCTTTCCGCCGGGGCACTTGCAGCGCTCGACCGGAAACGCGTTACTTACCGTCAATACCGATCAAGCCTTGGGAGACTGCGATGCCGATGGCATGCAGCCTGTTGCGCGCGCCGAGCTTGCGTTCGGCGCTGTTGAGAATGCTGTCGACTTCTGTTTCATCCGTCTTCAACTCGCCGCTGATTTCACCCGGCCGGAAGCCGTTGGCGACAAGCTTGAGGCAGGCGATCTCCTCATGCGTAAGGTCGAGCTTGGCTTGAGCCGCACCCAATCTCGTCTTTCTCTGGATCATCATCACGCCGTTCAAATTCAGGTTCATGCAGGGCTCCTGCGATTGCCGGTGTCCTAGGAGAGTTCACTTGAGGCTGTCGCGATGACGAAATCGGCCGTGCCCCCAATCGTCGCTTGGGAGTGGCTCGCAAACACCTCATTCGGATGGCGCTGATGTAGTTTAAAACTTGGGCAATTGCATTGACAGCGCGCGCCAAGAATTCTGAATTGATGCTAAACTTAAAGCGATTGAAATCTGGAATAATCGACTTTTGCGCCGCGACATCGTTGTGAAACAATGAAATGCCTAGATCGCGGCCTTGCGATAGTCGCGGGGCGTCTTGCCGAACCATCTCATCGTCGAGCGGGTGAAGGCGCTGGCGGCGGAATAGCCGAGCCGCAAGGCGATCTCGGCGGCGCTGAGTTCGGTCTCGGTCAGCAGCTTTCCCGCCAGGCTGCGCCGGACGTCGTCGCGAAGATCATTGAGGCTTGTGCCGGTTTCGGCGAGCCGGCGCTGCAGGGTGCGTTCTGAGACACGGAAATAATCGGCGGCCTCCGAGAGGTTGATATCGTTCTCGGCAATGCGCGTCAGCAGGAATTCACGCAGGTCCTCGGCGAAGTCGTCGCCTTCGGAACGCTCCGGTCGCAGGCTGCGGCATTGCAGGTCCATCAGCCGGAAGAGCCTGTCGTCGCCGCGCGAATTGGTGACGAAATAGAGTTCGGGCGGCAGTCTCAGGCTATTCATACGGCGCGAGAAATTGATTTTCTTGGAAATTTTCTCGCGGTAGACGGCAATATTCTTCGGCTTCAACCTTTCCAGGCCGACCTCGATACTGTCGATGTCTGGCCCCAATATGCCGCGGAGCCGCTGCATGATCAGCCCGATGACCATGTCGACATACTGGTCGCGCTTGACGAGCAGCGGTGAATAGGAGAACTGAAGTTCTGCCCCGTGGCTGTCGACCTTGAACCGCGCGAAACTCTTGTCGGAGACATATTGCTGGTGATCGCCGAGGAAGCGGAAGAAATCCAGCGCCGTGGGCGCGCTCATCAGGCCATAGCCATAGGGACCGCTTGCCCCCGGCTGGAAATGGTCGATGGTTTTCAGGCCAAAAGCCTCGTCGCCGGTGATCAGTGCGCAGGTCTCGAACAGGCGGCAAAGACGGTCGAGACTGATTCGGCCGGTGAGATCTGAAAAGGTCGCTGGATCGAGCCCGAGCGCCTTGCAAATTGGTACAATGTCAATTCCGTAACGCGCTGCGGATTCACCAATCGCCGAAGCGAGCCCCGACGGCGTCAGATATTTGTCCACTTCGGTCTGACGCTGCTCGACCATTGGCGTCCAAAGTTAAATAAATGGCATGAAATGATAATCTATCGAAGGGTTTTGGCCTTGTCCATCACGAGCAGCCGGCAAGTCCCAAAAGTTACGGTTTTAACAAATCAGATGTTATAGCAATAACAGACGTTTACGCGTTTCACGCGTTCCAGGCTTTGATGTTACAATGCAATGAAAGCAACGGCACAAGCCGATCCGGATGGGCTCCGATCCGAGACAGAGACTGTGTCATGCCGGAGCCTCATGACAGGCTTGCGCTCAGAGCTTGCCGAAAAGAACCTTGTAACGGGCGTTGCGAGCCACTTCGTTGCTTGCCTTGAACAGCTCGCTGAGAACTGGCTCGTAGGGCAGGCCGCGGTTGGCGACCAGCAGCAGTTCTCCGCCCGGCCGGAGCGCGCTTGCCGCCGTCTTTATCATCGCCTGTCCGAGCTGCGGCTCCGCAGCATGGCCTTCGTGGAAGGGCGGGTTCATGATGATGAGGTCGTAACGATGCTTGACCGCCTCGCGTGCAAGATCATGCCAGAAATAGCGGGCGCTGAGCGCAGGCGCGCCTGCGTCGAGATTACGCCGGGCGGTCTGCAATGCCGCATGGTCGGCCTCGTAGAGATCGATGCCCTCGATACCGGGAGAGGCCTGATAAAGTGCATCGGCGAGAAATCCCCAGCCGGCGCCGAAATCCGCCGCGAGCTTGGTAAAACCCTTCGGCAGGTAACGGGCAAGGAAAACGGAACCGGGATCGGCTTCGCCGTGTGAAAACATGCCCGGCGCCGTGGCAAAGCGATCGAGGATTGTTGCCTCCGGCTGGGTGAAGGCGGCGATGACCGCATCGGCGTCGTTTGGCTGTGCAAACCAGAAAGCCTGCGCATGATATTTTGCCAGATGCTCGGTCTCTATGCCGAGGGCGGCAACGCGCTTGCGCAACGATTGTACACCGTCCTCCTTGGCGCCCGCAACGACGATCCGGCCGCCCGGCCGCGTCCTGCGCACGGCGTCGGCGAGATAGTTCTCGCTGGCGCCGCGATGGCGGCTCATGAGCACGAGTGTCATGTCATAGCCATCGCCTTCGGCAAATGGCTGTGCTTCCACGCCGCGCTTGACCAGAGCGTTGTAGAGCGGCTTGAAGCCTTGCACGGCGGTGATTGCGGCGTCGAAGCCTTCCGGCAGGTCGTAGCCTGTTTCCGCGCCGAGAAAGAGGACGCGTTCGTCCTTGGCCGGCGGCGTCAGCACGTCGGTGACGAAGGGGTGGAAAAGGGTTTTGACGGCGTCGCGGCTCATACGATCGGTTCTTTCGGCTTGACTATATAAAAAAGGCGCGGGCTACCCCGCGCCTCGATATCACGAAAAGCAAGCGCGCTTATTCAGCGGCGTCTTCGCTTTCCTTCTTCTGCACGATTTCCTTGCCGGTCGCCTGGTCGATAATCTTCATCGAGAGGCGCACCTTGCCGCGCTCGTCGAAGCCGAGCAGCTTGACCCAGACCTTCTGGCCTTCCTTGACGACATCGCCGGTCTTGGCGACGCGTTCGGACGCGAGTTGGGAGATGTGCACGAGGCCATCGCGCGGGCCGAAGAAGTTCACGAAGGCGCCGAAATCGGCGATCTTGACGACCGTGCCTTCATAGATCTGGCCGACTTCCGGCTCGGCGACGATCGAATGGATCCACTTGCGCGCCGCTTCGATCTCCTTGGCGGAGGAAGAGGCGATCTTGACGGTGCCGTCGTCTTCGATGTTGATCTTGGCGCCGGTCTTTTCGACGATCTCGCGGATCACCTTGCCGCCCGAACCGATGACTTCGCGGATCTTGTCGACCGGAATGTTCATCGTTTCGATGCGCGGGGCGAATTCGCCGAGCTGGCCGCGGCTCTCGGAGATCGCCTTGGCCATTTCGCCGAGGATGTGGATACGACCACCCTTGGCCTGCTTGAGCGCGATGCCCATGATCTCTTCGGTGATGCCCTCGATCTTGATGTCCATCTGCAGCGAGGTGACGCCCATCTCGGTGCCGGCCACCTTGAAGTCCATGTCGCCGAGATGGTCTTCATCGCCAAGAATGTCGGACAGAACGGCGAAACGATCGTCTTCCTTGATCAGGCCCATGGCGATGCCCGCCACCGGACGCGCCAGCGGCACGCCGGCATCCATCAGCGACAGCGAAGTGCCGCAGACGGTCGCCATCGAAGACGAGCCGTTGGATTCGGTGATTTCCGAGACGACGCGCAGCGTGTAGGGGAAGGATTCCGCGTTCGGCAGCATCGGATGGATGGCGCGCCAGGCAAGCTTGCCGTGGCCGATTTCGCGGCGGCCCGGCGAACCCATGCGGCCCGTTTCACCGACCGAGTAGGGCGGGAAATTATAGTGCAGCATGAAGGTTTCTTTGTACATGCCGGTCAGGCTGTCGACGAACTGCTCGTCTTCGCCGGTGCCGAGCGTGGCGACGACGATCGCCTGCGTCTCGCCGCGGGTGAACAGCGCCGAACCATGGGTGCGCGGCAGGATGCCGACTTCGGCGACGATCGGGCGAACGGTTTCGAGGTCGCGGCCGTCGATGCGGCTCTTGGTGTCGAGGATGTTCCAGCGGACGATCTTCGCCTGCAATTCCTTGAACACGGCGCCGATCACATCGGCCGGATATTTCGAATTGCCTTCGGCGTCGATGAAATGCGCCTTGACCTTGGCCTTGACGGCGTCGACGGCGGCGTAGCGGACGGCCTTTTCAGTGTTCTTGTAGGCGGCACGGAGCTCTTCTTCCGAGATCTTCAGCATTTCGGCTTCGAGTTCGGAATGGTCCGGCGCGGTAAAGTCGCGCGGCTCCTTGGCGGCTGCCTCGGCGAGCTGGATGATCGCGTCGATCACCGGCTGGAAACCACGATGGCCGAACATGACGGCGCCGAGCATGGTCTCTTCGTTGAGTTCCTTGGCTTCGGACTCGACCATCAGCACGGCTTCGGACGTGCCGGCGACGACGAGATCGAGCGAGGACTCGTCCATCTCGTCGAGATGCGGGTTGAGCACATATTCGCCATTGATATAGCCGACGCGAGCGCCGCCGATCGGACCCATGAACGGCACGCCGGAAAGCGTCAGCGCCGCAGACGTGGCGACCATGGAGAGCACGTCCGGATCGTTTTCGAGGTCATGCTGCATGACGGTGACGACGACCTGGGTGTCGTTCTTGTAGCCGTCGGGGAAGAGCGGGCGGATCGGACGGTCGATCAGGCGGGAGACGAGCGTTTCCTTCTCGCTCGGGCGGCCTTCGCGCTTGAAATAGCCGCCGGGGATCTTGCCGGCGGCATAGGTCTTTTCCTGGTAGTTGACGGTCAGCGGGAAGAAATCCTGGCCGGGCTTCGGCTCCTTGGCGGAGACGACGGTGGCGAGGACCACGGTCTCGCCATAGGTGGCCAGAACGGCGCCGTCAGCCTGCCGGGCAATCTTGCCGGTTTCCAGGATGAGCGGGCGTCCGGCCCATTCGATTTCGATCTTGTGGGTTTGAAACATATAGTTTGTCCTTTGTGCGCGGAGCTGCGCCCTGAAGGCACGATCGTCCGCTTTATTGTGCACATCACGGGCAAGACAGCGGGATGTTTCGGTCATCAGCCGGCCGGCTGGCAAACATCCTGCAATCCTGCCCCATGATGGGCTGGATGACATATCCTGGAGCAACGGCCCTCCGGTCTCCAGGGTTCCGGATTGTTCCGGATGCGAAAACGGCCGGGAAGCAGGCTCCCCGGCCGGAGAATATTAGCGGCGAATGCCGAGAGCACCGATCAGCTTGGTGTAACGGGGCTCGTCCTTCTTCTTGAGATAGTCAAGAAGCGAACGGCGGCTCGACACCATCTTCAACAGGCCACGACGAGAATGGTTATCCTTCTTGTGGTCCTTGAAGTGGCCGGTCAGGTTGTTGATCCGCTCGGTGAGCAGCGCCACCTGGACTTCCGGCGAACCGGTGTCACCTTCGACGGTGGCATACAGCTTGATGAGTTCAGCCTTGCGCTCTGCAGTGATCGACATCGGACAAATCCTTTCGTTTTTATTGGATTTTGAGACGCCCAGGGCCGGGATGTCGTCCAGCGCTGGCCAGTGATAGCAACGACGGATCGTTAGCTGGCCGGGCCTATAAACGAATTTGATGGAAAAGGGAAGGGGGAGGGGTTCTGTGGCGGAAATCCCGGTTTTTCGGCTTTTCATCTGCTGTCGATGAGATCAACAATGCTGTCACGACGATATGAAAAGAGCCAAAGAAATGAGTGAGACCGAAGAGCTCAACGCCATGAATGAGAGACATGAAGAGCGCATGGCGGCAATTCGCCTCCGCCTACAGCAATCTCTCGATGATCCTCGGCCTAATCTGACCAGCACCGAGATGTGTAAACGGCTACAGGCGCTCTATGCCCGCTATCAACAGACCACTGCTGATAGGCGCTGATCAAACCACATTCAACGGCTCGGTCTCAAAACGCTGATCAAACCCGCCAATCAGCGGCATGGCCTTCTGGATGGTCGCCCTGACTTCCGGAATATTCAGCGACCCGGCATGTGACTCCTTGTTGTCCCACACTTCAGTAATCCAGATCGCGTCCGCATCCGTCGGGTCGCGGGCGATGACATAGCTGATGCAGCCGGGCATTTTCACAGCGCCCTCGGTCATGATGGCGATCAGGTCGTCGCGCTTGCCGGTCTGGGCTTTGAACCTGCTGATCAGTCCATACATCTTCACCTCCTCAGGCGGCCGCTGCGGGTCGATCGAAGTCGCACGTGCCGAGCGACTTTAGCCGCATGCGATGGCTGACATCAACGATTGCCGCGATCACCGGCATCAATTCGGCACCGAGTTCGGTCAGCTTATATTCCACCGTCGGCGGCGAAGTCGGCATGACCTCGCGGTGCACTATGCCACGCTGTTCGAGTTCCTTTAGCCGCGCGCTCAGTACCTTTGACGAAATATTCGGGATGTCGGCACGCAGTTCTGAAAACCGGCGCGGCCCCTGGCTCAAATACCAGATGATATGCGGCGTCCAGGCGCCTGATATCATCGACATGCATTCGCCGAGAGGGCAGGCGGGGCTCGGCGCGTGGTTCTTGCGGCGCTTCAAGGTCATCGGATTTCTCCCCGGAAATCAGGTTACCTGGCGGATATCAGGAAATGCCGGTTACCTCAAGATGCCTGGTTACAAAAGAGAACCAGATATCCTAGTTACACCGCATCGAACCAATCCTTCGAAAGGTAACTATCATGAAGCTGTTCTATTCGCCCGGCGCTTGCTCCATGGCTTCCCACGTCATCCTGCACGAGATCGGCAAACCCTTTGAGATCGAGAAGGTCGACGGCAAAGCCAAGACGACGGAAAAAGGCACTGATTTCTGGACCATCAACGCCAAGGGCGCCGTGCCGGCACTGCAACTCGCCGATGGCGAAGTGCTGACCGAAGGCGCCGCCATCCTGCAATATATTGCCGACAGCAATGGCGCCACCGAACTCGCCCCGCCTGTTGGCACGATGGCACGCGCCCGCGTCCAGGAAATGCTGAATTTCGTCGCTTCCGAACTGCACAAGGCTTTCAGCCCACTCTTCTATCCGGGCAAGACGGAAGAAGAAAAGGATGCCGCCAAGGCTGCGATCGGCAAGAGATTCGATTGGCTGGAATCGCGCCTTGCCGATGGCCGCGCCTACCTCACTGGAAGTGCGTTCACCGTCGCCGATGCCTATGCCTTCGTCGTTACCAATTGGTCGAAAGGCATGAATATCCCGCTGGACAAGTGGCCGAAGCTCAAGGCTTTCGTCGAGCGCGTTTCCGCGCGCCCGTCGGTGCAGGCGGCAATGCAGGCCGAAGGCTTGATTTAATCCAGCACAAGGCGGGGCTCGTAGCCGCGCCTTGACAGCCTCAGGCGAAGACCCGCTTGGGGCGGAATTCACCGGCCTCGATGGCGCCGATGGCGATCAGTTCGCCATGCGCCGTCGCATAGGCTTCGGGGCAGGGCAGCGGCGCATCGCGGCCGCGCAGGATGATCGGATTGCCGGCACGCAGACGCCGCGCCTGATCGTCATTCACAGGCAGATGCGGCAGTGACGACAGCGCTTCGCCTGTATCGATCAGGAACGCATCAAGCGCCGCGAGCCGCTCATCCGCGTCGTCGATCGATTCGAGCTCGACCAGCTTGGCAAGCGGCACCATGGTTTCCTCGCCGAACGGCGCCACATAGGTGCGGCGCAGCGTGGCGATATGGCCATAGCAGCCGAGATCACGGCCGAGATCGCGCGCCAGCGAGCGCACATAGGTGCCCTTGCCGCATTCGACTTCAAAATGGGCGCGGTCTGTCTCGGCCTTGATCAGCGTCAGCCTGTGGACTTCGACTTCGCGCGCGGGAATTTCCACGACCTCGCCTTCACGCGCGAGATCATAGGCGCGCTCGCCGGCGATCTTGATCGCCGAGAATTGCGGCGGCACCTGTTCGATCACGCCGGTATATTTCGGCAGCAGCGCACGGATCGCTTCCTCGGTCGGGCGGCTGTCCGACATGTGCACGGCTTCGCCTTCGAGGTCGTCGGTCGAGCGTTCCTCGCCCCAGGCGATGGTGAATTCATAGATCTTGCGGCCGTCCATGACGTAAGGCACGGTCTTGGTGGCGTTGCCCAGCGCGATCGGCAGCATGCCGGAGGCGAGCGGATCGAGCGTGCCGGCATGGCCCGCCTTCTGTGCCTTGTAGAGCCACTTGATCTTGGAAACGGCTTCGGTCGAGCCGAAATCCACCGGCTTGTCGAGGATCAGCCAGCCGGAGATCGGCCGGCCCTTGGGTTTTCTCGGTTTGGACATTTATTCCTTGTCTTCTTCTTCCTGGTCCAGGTCGCGCTGTACTTGCGGCGACTTCAGCAATTCGTCGATCTTGCGATAATTCTCGAAACTCGTGTCGTCGCGGAAGCGAATGTCCGGCATGTATTTCATCTGCCTGAGCGCCGGCGACAGCTTGCCGCGGATGAAGCGGGCATTGCGGTTCAGCGCTTCTACGACCGTGTCGCGGTCGGCGGAGCCGAGCGGCGTCACATAGGCGGTGGCGATCTTGAGGTCCGGCGACATGCGTACTTCCGAGATCGAGACGACCGTGGTCTCGATCACCGGATCGACGATTTCGCCGCGCTGCAGGATCTGCGTCAGCGCGGAACGGACTTGTTCGCCCACCCGCAGCATACGCTGCGAGGGCGCGGAAGATGTGGCTTTCGACATGATATTTCCAATATGGCCATTGGCCCAACAATCAAGCGCGGTGAAATGACCTAGTTGCGGCCAAACGTCAAGGGCCAACCGCGTCTGCGACGGCAGCCCTGGCTTCGACGGCGCTCTTCCAGAGGGCGACAATTTCCCGAGTGCGCTTTTTATAGTCTTCATGTCCCTCGAAGACGCGGGAGGGAAGATAGAACACCCATGTGCCATAATCGAAATAGATGCATCGCTTCGAGATGATGATATCGCAAATCGCCGTCCAATAGCTCTGGAACATCATCTCGCCGATCGTCGAGCGAATACCTTCGGGATAGATCTCAAAGGAAACAAGCCGTTTTCCGGCCATCCCTGCCTCAAGCGCCTCCTCCCGTCGCTTGGCGTTCAGCCGCTTCTGTATCACGATCAGCAGCCAGATGAGGGCGAACACCGGAAGAGCCTGAAGCATGGCGATGCTGAATGGCGGGATGCTGGAAAGGTCAGCGATATAGGTCAGCACATATCGCCGATAGAGTTCCATCAGCAGTCCAAAGAGGACGATATAGGCGATATACCAGAGCAAGGCATATTTACCAGGCGATCCGTCGCGGGATGTCAGCCATCGCGCCGTCGCCGTCCGTCCGATTTCGATCTGTTCCTTCGCATCTCGTTCGTAGGACAAAGACATAATGCAGTGTTGTCTATCGAAATCCATGCGGTTTTTCCCGATGTCGTGGCCCTCGTGGAGGAATACGGCTGGGAACCAGATTTCCGATGACCTTGTCCTATTTTTCCGACGTTCGGTCGTGTGATGTTCGGACCTCTTCCGTCGGCGAGCGGTTTTTTGCCTCGGCCCAAAGCCGGCGGGTTTGCTGTGCGGCTGCTTCGAATTCGGCGCGGCTCTTGAAGGCACGTGCCGGAATGTAGCTGATTGATGTATCAAAATCGAATTCGATACGATCCTGCCTGACGACGATGTCATTGACTGCCCTCCAGTCGAACATGGTTGTGATCAGGCCATAGGATGTTCGGAGGCCCTCCTTAAAGATGTCAACATCGACAAACTTGCCAGGCTCCATCCTATCGATTAGCGCCTGCCGCCGCCGCTTCACTGCTCGGATACAGAAGATGTAGTAGAGGACAGCAAGCATGATGATGATCGGCAAGATTTGGAGCAGGACAATGCCGAGCGGTGCGACCGCATCCACGCCAAACACCGGCTCTAGCACCAGCTTTCGATAAAAATCCATCGACATGCCGATTGCGATACCGATGATTATCGAACCAACGAAGGTGACGCTGCGGGGAAGCTTGCGGCGCGGGCGCACGAGCCGGCGACCTGCGGCTATCATGGCATCGACATGCTCCTTCGGGTTACGTTCGAAAGAAAGCGACAGGACGCGATCTTGCGCATCGAGATGCATGCGGTTCTTCCCAATATTGCGGCCTTCATGCGGAAAACGGCGTGAAATCCGATTTCCGCTCACGCCATGCCCGATTTTCTGGAAGTTTAGACTGCGGTCCTTGTAGCAGACTTGCGGCTGATCAATTGCCGTCGACGGTGATCGGCAGCTGGTTTTCCTTGCCGACCGACAGCGCCCGGCTGCCGATCAGGTCGACGGCCGCACCGTCCTTGGTAGCCGTGGCCTTGACGACGCTGAAGCCGGTAACATTGCAGTCGGTGTCGGTGGTGATCTTCACCCGCTTCCTGCCGACGCTGTTGGCGCCCAGCGTGATGTCGTCCAGTGTCGCGTTGCCGGTGGCGGTGTCGTTGGGGTCGAATTGCGGGCGCAGCACGATCTCGACGTTCGAATAGGTGACCGTCTTGTCACGCAGGGTGAAATCGAAGGCACAATAGCCCTGGCCGCCCGTCAGCATGTTCGTGTTGGTGAGCACGAGTGCGAGAAAATGGGCGGTAAACATTCAAGAAGGCTCCATTCAACATGAAAATGGCGGCCGAAGCCGCCATGATCCTAGTCAGGATTGTGTCCACATCACAGCGTGCGCGTGACGTGTTCGACACGGAAGCATTCGATGACATCGCCCTGGCGGATGTCTTCGTAATTCTCGAAGGCCATGCCGCATTCCTGGCCGACCTGCACGTCCGAGACTTCGTCCTTAAAGCGCTTGAGCGTCTTGAGCTTGCCTTCGTGGATGACGACGTTGTCGCGCAGCAGGCGCACGCCGACGCCACGCTCGACCTTGCCTTCGGTGACGCGGCAGCCCGCGACCTTGCCGACCTTGGTAATGTTGAACACTTCCAGGATCTCTGCGTAGCCGAGGAAAGTCTCGCGCCGCTCCGGCGACAAGAGGCCGGACATGGCCGCCTTCACATCGTCCGTCAGGTCGTAGATGATGTTGTAGTAGCGGATTTCGATGCCCGCGCGTTCGGCCGCATCGCGCGCCTGGGGATTGGCGCGGACGTTGAAGCCGATGATCGCGGCGTTCGAGGCTTCCGCCAGCGCCACGTCCGATTCGGTGATCGCACCGGCGCCGGAATGAACGATCCGGGCACGGACTTCCTCGGTGGAAATCTTGTCCAGAGCGCCGGCAATGGCTTCGATCGAGCCCTGCACGTCGCCCTTGATCACCAGCGGGAATTCCTTGACGCCGGCAGCAGTCAGCTGCGTCATCATCTGTTCCAGCGAACCGCGCTGGCCAGCATGGCGGGCCACGGCCTTTTCGCGCGTCAAGCGCTGGCGATATTCGGCGATTTCGCGAGCACGGCTTTCGTTCTCGACGACGGCGAACTTATCACCCGCCTGCGGCGTACCCTGAAGACCGAGGATTTCGACCGGGATCGCCGGGCCGGCATCCTTGAGATGCTCACCGCGGTCATTGACCAATGCGCGCACACGGCCCCACTGGTCGCCGGCGACGATGATCTGGCCGGGCTTCAGCGTGCCCTTTTGCACCAGAACGGTAGCAACGGAGCCGCGGCCGCGATCGAGCTTGGCTTCGATGACGGAGCCTTCCGCCGTACGGTTCGGGTTGGCGCGCAGGTCGAGGATTTCCGACTGCAGCAGGATGGCTTCGAGCAGTTTGTCGAGGCCGGTGCCGGTCTTGGCCGACACTTCGACATCGAGCACTTCACCGCCCATGGTTTCGACGAACACTTCATGCTGCAGCAGTTCGGTCCGGACCTTCTGCGGATTGGCAGACGGCTTGTCGACCTTGTTGATCGCCACGATGATCGGCACGCCGGCCGCCTTGGCGTGGTTGATCGATTCGATCGTCTGCGGCATGACGCTGTCGTCGGCCGCAACCACCAGGATGGCAATATCGGTCACCTGGGCACCGCGGGCACGCATCGCGGTGAACGCAGCGTGGCCGGGCGTGTCGATGAAGGTGATCTTCGAACCGTTCTTCTCGACCTGATAGGCGCCGATATGCTGCGTGATGCCGCCGGCTTCACCGGCAACCACGTTGGCATTGCGGATAGCGTCGAGCAGCGAGGTCTTGCCGTGGTCGACGTGACCCATGATGGTCACGACCGGCGGACGCGGCAGCGTTTCCTCGGCTTCGTCGGCGCGGTTGAAGATGCCTTCTTCGATGTCTGACTCCGATACGCGCTTGACGGTGTGGCCGAATTCGACGGCGATGAGTTCGGCGAGGTCGGCATCGATGATGTCGCCCGGCTTCAGCATCTGGCCTTCCTTCATCAGGAACTTGATGACGTCGACCGAACGTTCGGACATACGTTGTGACAATTCCTGGATGGAAATGGTTTCCGGCAGGATGACTTCGCGGAGAACCTTTTCGCGTGTCTCCTGCATCTGCGCACGGCGGAACTTCTCCTGCCGGCGCCGCATCGAGGCCAATGAGCGGCCGCGTGACGGCGAGCCGTCATCATCTTCGCCGGTGACCACGACCTTTGCGGGCGCGCGACGGTTGTCTTCGACCTTGCGTGCAGGCTTGGGGGCCTCGACGCGAACGCCGGGCTTGCTGCTGCGCGGAGGACCGCCACGACCACCGCGATCGTCCTCTTCCTCACCGCGGCCACGGCCACGGCCGGGCTGGGCAAGGCCGGGTCTACCGGGTCCGGCGGGCTCCGGCTGTGCGGCAGGTGCAGGTCGGCCATCGGGACGACGCGCCTGCGGTCCGCCAGCACCATCAGGCCTGCGAGCCTGCGGTCCACCGGCACCATCTGTCCTGCGGGCTTGCGGCGCCGTGGCGTCGGCGCGTCGAATAATTTCGGCGACCGGTGCCGTGCGAGCGACTTCAACGGCGGGTTCCGGAACCCGCGCTTCGGCGACGGTTTCGACCTCGACAACCGGAGTGGCTTCGACAGGGCGCGTGGCTTCTTCCGCCTTGCGGGCAGCGTCTTCGGCGGCGCGGCGGGCAGCTTCCTCGGCCATGGCGCGTTCGCGGCGTACCGCTTCTTCGGCGCGCTGCTGCGCTTCTTCGGCGTCGCGGATCGCGGCCTGGGCAAGCGCGCGGCGGCGGGCCTCGATCTCGCCTGCGGAAAGATCGTTGAGCACATTGCCTGAACGGCCGCCATCGGGCCGCCGTGGCTGGCTCGACTGGTCGGGCCGGCGCTGCTGCTGGCCCTGCTGATCGGGGCGGCGCTGCTGATTGTTCTGCTGGTCGGGCCGACGCTGCTGGTTATTATTCTGCTGGTCAGGGCGGCGCTGCTGCTGGAGCGGCTGGCCCTGCTGGTCCGGACGCCGCTGCTCCGTCGGCTGGATGCGCGGCTGTGGTTGCGCCGGCTGCTGCACCGGCTGCGGACGCGCCTGGACTATCGGCGTCACGACAGCCGGCTTCTCATCCTGCGGACCGGTCGGCCGGCGCTTGCGGGTTTCCACGACGACAGCCTTCGTGCGGCCGCGCCCCATATCCTGGCGCACCGTGCCCTGTGCAAGGCCCGACGGTTTCAGCGTCAGCGTCTTCTTGCCTGATACATGCAAAGTCTTGTCGTCGTTATTATCGTTCATTCCGGTCCCGTTTTTTCCGAGGGCTCCCGCCGGCGGGCGAGCGTCCTTCGTCTAACAATCATCGCGGCAGTCATCTGTCGGAAGCTTTGCCTGAACTGCCGCCACGATAGGTCTCGAGCAGTTTCGCGCGCTTCACTACACCCTCACCGGCCTGCCCTGCAAGCGCTACGGCGTGGATAAATGCATTATCGCCCATCAGTTTTGCCATTTCCTCATAGCTGAGAAGCTGGAAAGCCGGCGGTTCTTCCTCTTCCATCGTCAGAGCCCAGGCCTTGCGCGCCTGGGCGATCTTGCGCACTCCGTCGTCGGCGGCATCGGTGGCGTGAAACACCGCGAGCGCCTCGCCGGCGCGCACTGCATTGTCCACCTTCATCGTGCCGGAGAGGAACTGGCCGGCCTTGCGGGCCATGTTCATCATCCCGGTCATGTTCGTGACCAGGAGATGGTCCACCTGATCGGCGAGATCGGCCGCAGGCCTCACATCTTTCTTGAATGCTCTTGCAAATATGTTCTTTTGAACAGCTTTTTCAAGTGTCCGCCGCTCGGCTTTCACCGAACAGCCGCGTCCCGGCAGCACCCGCTTCAGGTCCGGCACCACCGAACCATCAGGGCCGGCGACGAAGCGGATCATCTCGTCGGCCGGCAGAGCCTCGCGGGTTACGATGCACATGCGTTCGCCCATGAATTCGTCCTGATCCGTTTCGTTTTCGGACTTCATGAGCGACCGCCGATCTGCCCGAGACTAGTCTCAGGCTTCCTCTTCGATTTCGTCGGACTGGTCGGCGCTGGCCGCGGCAAGCGCCTCGGCTTCCTTGGCGAGGTCCTCCTCGGTAATCCAGCCCGCAGTCAGGCGGGCCTGTACGATCATGTGCTCGGCATCGGCACGCGACACATCGAGCTTCTGAAACAGGCCTTCGAAACGCTTGGTTTCGCCGTTCTTCTTCTCGACCCAGCCGACCAGGTCGTCGGCAGCGCAGCCGGCGAAATCCTCGATCGTCTTGATGCCGTCTTCGCCGAGCGCCACCAGCATGCGGGCGGTCATGCCCTCGATCTGGTAGAGTTCGTCCTCGACGCCCAGTTCCTTGCGCTTCTCGTCCATCTCCGATTCGAGGCGGTCGAGATATTCGCGGGCGCGGGCCTGGATTTCGGCCGCGGTCTCCTCGTCGAAGCCGTCGATCGAGGAGATTTCGCTGGGATCGACGAAAGCGAGTTCCTCGACCTGGGCAAAGCCTTCTGAGGCAAGCACCTGGCCGACCATCTCGTCGACGTCGAGCGCTTCCATGAACAGCTGGGTACGTTCGTTGAATTCTTTCTGGCGGCGGCCCGATTCTTCCTGCTCGGTCAGGATGTCGATATCCCAGCCGGTCAGCTGCGACGCGAGGCGGACATTCTGGCCGCGGCGGCCGATGGCCAGCGACAGCTGCTCGTCCGGCACCACGACTTCGATGCGCTCGGCATCTTCATCCAGAACGACCTTGGCGACTTCGGCCGGCTGCAGCGCATTGACGATGAAGGTCGCCGGGTCCTGCGACCAGGGAATGATGTCGATTTTCTCGCCCTGCAATTCGCCGACGACGGCCTGGACGCGGGAGCCGCGCATACCGACGCAGGCGCCGACCGGATCGATCGACGAATCGTTGGAGATGACGGCGATCTTGGCACGCGAACCGGGATCGCGGGCGACCGAGCGGATCTCGATGATGCCGTCGTAGATTTCAGGCACTTCCATGGTGAACAGCTTGACCATGAACTGCGGATGAGTGCGCGACAGGAAGATCTGCGGACCGCGCTGCTCGCGGCGTACGTCGTAGACATAGGCGCGGACACGGTCGCCGGGGCGCAGCGCCTCGCGCGGGATCATCTCGTCGCGGCGGATAATGCCTTCGCCACGGCCGAGATCGACGATGACATTGCCATATTCGACACGCTTGACCGTGCCGTTGATGATCTCGGAGATTCGGTCCTTGTATTCGTCGAACTGGCGGTCGCGCTCGGCCTCACGCACTTTCTGCACGATCACCTGCTTGGCCGACTGGGCGGCGATACGGCCGAAATCCATCGGCGGCAGCGGGTCGGCGATGAAGTCGCCGATCTGGGCGTCCGGATTGCGGTCGCGGGCCAGAAGTAGCGGAATTTCCCTGGAATAATCCTCGGCCTGTTCGACGACTTCCAGCAGGCGCTGCAACTTCATCTCGCCGGTCTTCGGGTTGATGTCCGCCTTGATGTTGGATTCGGTGCCGTAGCGAGAGCGAGCCGCCTTCTGGATCGCATCGGCCATCGCGGCGAGCACGATCTCGCGGTCGATGGATTTTTCGCGGGCAACCGCGTCGGCGATCTGGAGGAGCTCCAGCCTGTTAGCACTCACTACCATCGTCTTTAGTCTCCGTTATGGATGGTCGTTTCCGAGGATGCGCCTTTGGGCGATCAGTCCTCGTCGTCCTCTTCGATGTCATTCTGGTTTGCGGCGGCACGCGCGGCCTTGTCGGCTTTCAGCGCGTCGCGGATCAAGTCATCGGTCAGGATCAGTTTCGCCTCGGCCAGCGCCGAAAAAGGAATGGTGATCTCGCCTGCTTCGTCCCTGCTCGTCTGCTCCCGGTCGAGGACGAAACCGTCGTCCGTGACGCTCACGATCTTGCCGCGGAACCGCTTGCGGCCCTCGACCATGACCGAAGTCTCGCACTTGATCAGGTGGCCGGCCCACTTGCGAAAATCGCCCTTGCGGACCATCGGCCGATCGATCCCCGGTGAGGACATTTCGAGATTATACGCCTTGTCGATCGGGTCTTCCACATCGAGCACCGGCGAAATCGCCATGGACAGCGCTTCGCAATCGTTGACAGTCATCGTGCCATCGGGCTTTTCGGCCATGATCTGCAGCGTCGTGCCATTCTGGCTCGTGAGCTTCACTCGCACGAGCTGATAGCCCATGTCGACGATAACCGGCTCGATGATGGCCGCGACGCGCGCGTCGATGCCGGTTTCGGTGATCAGTCTCGGTTCGATAACCGTTTCGTTCATCGTTCTCTTTTCGTCCGGCAGGCCGGAGCTAACAAAAAAGAGCGGGTCCTCGCGGCCCCACTCTTCATCAACAGATCAAGAATTTGAGGCTCGTATAACCCCATCAGGGACCGATTGCAAGGCAAAACCCGTTTTCCACTTTCGCAGTGCAAAACCGATCAAGCGGTAGCCCAACCTGCCAAGTTTCCAGAGGATGCGAAGCACGACAAAGGCCGCCCATAACAGCCACAGGCCGGCACTGATCAGCCACGACATCACGTGGAGCAGAAATTCGCCGAAGCGGAAGGTCAGCCGCGCCCCGCGCTTGAGGAGGAGCGCTCCGCGGAATTTATTGCCCAGCCGGTCCGACATGCGTTCGAGTTGCCGCACATCGCCGGTCGTTTCGGCTGATTCGAGCACTTGCAGCGTGCCGCGATAGCCCTGCTTGGCGAAGACGCCCTCGAGCGCCGAGCCGGTCTGGCCGAGCTCCTGTACCACGCGCGGCTTGATCAGCCGTTTGGCCTCGTCGGCGGCGGCGGTGATATTCCAGTCACCAAGATTGCGGCCGATGTCGCGGAGTACCCGGTTATCGACGGCATCCGCGGTCAGCCGGATCAATTGCTTTTCCAGCGCTTTCGACAATCGGCCCATCCGCTTCGCTGCCTTGAGCGCCGAGACGCCGACTTTGCCGGCTGCGGACGTGCCACCGCTGAAAGTCAGCGCCGCCGTCATAACGATGCCGGTCGCCGCGAGCGCGACGGTGAGATTATCCTGATTGGGATAGGCCCAGGCCTGCTGCGCGAGATCTCGGACATCGCCGACGACAGTCAGGTCCGAAGCCACCGCACCGGCGAAGGCGGTCGGGCTATCCGCCTGCCCGGTCACGACGCCATCCCACAGCTGACCGGCGGAGCGCGTCAGGCTGAATTCCTCGGCATCGCCGATCTGCTGCAGCAAGGGGCCGCTGATCTCGATTCCCCGGTTTGCAGCGAGGTCGGCCAGGCTGCGGGCCAGTTCCGCATCGTCCTTGGCAAGCGCCGCGGCGATTTCTTTTTCGTAGTCTGCCTTGCCAAGACCGGAGAGGCGATAGAGCAGCATCTGCACGGGATCGTCGCGGAAACCGAAAATCCGCACCGCCTCGAGGGCGCGCGGCAAAACCTCATAACCCGACAGCACCAGCGATGCCGCCAGGCCGATGCGCATCAACAATCCAAGCATGAAAATCCGGCCGGGGCGCTCGGCGCCAAGGCGCCTTTCCTGCCCATTGGCCGACAAATGCGGGTTTTTCAAGACTGGCAGGTGTCTTATCTGCACCCGCAACCTTCAAGGGGAGGGGCGAAGCTTGGGGATATCGGTCGAGCGGTAATCAGAGCCTCTATAAAAATATTCACCCATATGGTTGACTAATGGCTTGAGATATAATATTCAACCACTAGGGTGAATAAATGGAAGACGAAGCCTTGTCACGCATCCTCAAAGCCGTCGGCGATACGACGCGACGGCAGATTCTCACGCTTCTCGTGCAGGAGGGGCCGCTGAGGGTGACGGGTCTTGCCTCCCATTTTGACATGTCGCTGAACTCCGTTTCCAAGCACATCAAGGTCTTGGAGGAGGCGGGACTGGTCACTCGCCGGACCATGGGTCGGGAACATTTCATCGCCGCCGAGCTCGCACCGCTCAGGCACACGGAGAAATGGTTCGGGCAATTGAAGTCGGTCTGGGAACTGCGCCTTGCCGCGCTCGATCAACTGCTGACGCTAGAGGATAACGACCATGAGTGACGCTGCCACGATGAATGAACTGGAACTGACCATCAACCGCCGCTTCGCCGCCTCGCGCGAGCGCGTCTTCAACGCCTGGCTCCAGCCCAGGACGCTCGCCAAGTTCATGAAGCCCACCGATCTCGAACATCTTGATGCGGTGGTGGAGAACGACCCGGTGAAGGGCGGCCGCTTCTCGATCCTGATGAAGATGGAGGAGAAGGATATCCCGCATGAAGGGACCTATCTCGAAATCGACCCCTATTCGCGCCTGCAATTCACCTGGGAATCGGCCAATTCGCTCGACGACAGCGTCGTCACCATCGACCTCGTGGAAGTCGACGGCAACACCACCGATCTCACGCTGCATCAGGTGAAGTTCAAGAGCGAGAGCCTGCGCGACGGCCACATCATGGGCTGGACACGCATGCTCGACGTGCTGACCCGCGTGCTGGACTGACAGGACCAGAACGGCCGGGCGGCAAGCCGCCCGGCCGTCAGATCTTTTTCAACAACTGCTCGTCGGGATAGCATGTCGCCGCCAGCCCATGCTTTTCCTGCCAGCGGCCGATCGAGCGGCGGGTCTTGAAGCCCGGCAGGCCGTCGACCTTGCCGACATCACTGCCCGTCTTGGCGAGTTTCTTCTGCATAGACAGCACGTCAGAGCGCAGCATGGACCCGATATCGCCCCATGGCGCCTTGAAGGCGCCGGAGCCATAGGTGATGCGATCGGACAGATTTGCGATGAACAGCCCGTAGAGATCGGAATTGTTATATTCCTTGATCACGTAAAAATTCGGACTGACGATAAAGACCGGTCCATGCGTGCCGGCCGGCACCAACATCATGCTGTCGGCCTTCATCTCGTCCGACGCGAAAGCCTTGCCGGAGATGCGTTCAATACCGAGTCCGGCCCAATATTTCAGCGGCTTGGCGACATCAGGCCCTTCCAGGGAGCAGGAGACTTTGCTTGGAATGGTCACTTCATAGCCCCAGCCCCGGCCACGCTGCCAGCCCTTGGCGACGAGATAGTTGGCGATCGAGCCGAGCGCATCCGGCACCGAATTCCAGATATCCTTCTTGCCATCGCCATCCATGTCGACGGCATATTTGAGATAGCTCGACGGCATGAATTGCGGTTGGCCCATCGCACCCGCCCAGGAGCCCTTCATCATCTTCGGATCAATGCCGGCCTGCACCATGGCCAGCGCCGCCAGCAGCTCCGCCTTGAACAGATCTCTGCGGTCGTCGCTCATAAAAGCCTTGGTGGCGAGCACGTCCATTTCCGAACTGGCAATCTTTGCCTGCCCATAGCCGGTTTCGCGGCCCCAGATGGCGAGCACGATCTCGCCCGGCACGCCGAAACGCTTTTCGATGCTTTTCAGCAGCTTCGCATGCTGGCCGGCATAGGCACGGCCATCGGCCGTCAACTTGGCGAGCCGCTTCTCGCTGAAATAAGGCCCCGGCGAGGAAAATTCCGCCTGGCTCTGCTTCTTCTCTTTTTTCGGCTTTTCGCCCGGCGGCGTCAGGTCCGGCAGGCTCCAGTTGATGGCAACGCTGTCAAAGGCAAGATCGAAGGCCTTGCGAGAAATGCCCTCGGCTTTCGCTGCCGGCCAGATGTCGCTTTCGATCCAGGCGTGGAATTGTTTTTCCACTGCGGCCTTAGAGGTGGCGTGGGCGGGGAGGGGGAGTGAGGAGAAGACGATCATCAAGAGTGCAGCGACCGCGTTCCGGATACCCCCCTCTGCCCTGCCGGGCATCTCCCCCTCAAGGGGGGAGATCGACTCGCGGCGACCGCTCGCCTTAGTCTCAGCGTTCGAATTGAGGCGAGGAGCGTGCCCCCATCCAATCTCCCCCCTTGAGGGGGAGATGTCCGGCAGGACAGAGGGGGGTGCCGGCACCCGCGACGCACCAAGGAAAATCGACAGAAACGTCCGCACCTCAGTTCTCCTCGCCTGCCATCAAATCGCCGTCCGCGACCTCAGTGCCGCTGTCAAGGTCCCATCGTCGAGATAATCCAGTTCCCCACCCACCGGCACGCCATGCGCGAGCCGCGTGATCTTGATGTCGAGCCCGGCCAACTGGCTGGTAATGTAATGCGCCGTCGTCTGCCCCTCGACGGTGGCGTTGACGGCGATGATGATCTCCTTGACGCTGCCGCCCATCACCCGCTCGATCAGCCCGCGAATGTTGAGGTCATCCGGCCCGACGCCGTCGAGCGGCGACAGCGTGCCGCCCAGCACATGATAGGCGGCATTCATCGCGCTCGCCCGCTCCAGCGCCCAGAGGTCGGAAACATCCTCCACCACAATGATGACGGAATGATCGCGTCGTTCATCGGTGCAGACGGTGCAGGGATCGATCGTATCGACATTGCCGCAAACCGAGCAGATCCGTACTTTCTGATGTGCTTCGCTCATGGCATTCGCCAGCGGCCCCAGCAACTGATCCTTCTTCTTGACGAGATGCAAAGCCGCTCGCCGCGCCGAACGCGGCCCCAGTCCGGGCACTTTGGCCAGGAGCTGGATAAGTTTTTCGATTTCGGGGCCGGTGACTCGTTTTGCCATGAGGCGCTCTTAGCGCAGATCAGCGACGGAAGGGAACTATTTCGTCGCAATCGCCACCGCCGCACCCGCCATCAATCCAGCGCTGGTTCGGTTGGCGATCTTCACTGCACGGCTGCTCCTAAGCAAAAGCCGGGCCTTCGAGGCGAACAGCACCCAGGCGAGGTCGACGAAGACCAACACGGCGAACATCACGCTCACCAGTTCCAGCCAGCCGGACAGCGTCACAGCGTTCAAATCGATGATTGTCGGCAGGAGCGCGACGTAGAACATCATGATCTTCGGATTGCCGAGCGTCACCGTCAAACCGGCGAAGAACAGTTTGCGCGCCGAGCCGGTCTCGGGCAGGGCGCCGCCATCGGTGTCGGTCGGCGCTCGCCACATTTTCCAGGCGAGAAAGAGCAGATAGGCGACACCGATACATTTGATCGCAACGAAGACATAATGGAACGTCTCGGCAATGGCCGCCAGTCCCAGCACGGCGCAGGAGAGCCAGACCGCTTCGCCGACCCACATCGCTGCCAGAAATGGGAAGACGTCTCGGGCGCCGCGGGTCAGCACACGGGCGATGAGTGCGGCGATGCTCGGACCGGGCGAACCGGCGGCAATCAGTAGCGCGCCGGCAAAAATGGCTAGGGATGCAAGTGTCATGACGCTCCTCCGTCGAAGCGCGAACCATAATGCCGGTGACAGTCGGCAGGCAAGCGCTGTTAAAGGTTGCCTGCCGATCGGGCCAGTGCCGACTGGATGAGGCTGCGCGCGGCTTCGCCTGCCGTCGTGAAATAGGATGGTTCCCGGTGCAGCATGGCGACCGAAAAGGCGCCATCCAGCAGCAGCCGGATCTGCTGCGCCAACGGTTCGGCATGTCCGATGCCCGCTTCGGCAAGGCAGTTGGCAAGCCAGGTTTCCACCTTTTTCTTGTGATCCGCTCCAGCTTTGATCGCCGGGTGCCCAGGCAGGTTGATGAGTTCCGCCGAGGTACGCAGGAAGCCGCAGCCTTTCCATTTTGGATGTTTCGCAGCTTCCGCAAGGTGGTCGAAGATGGCGGCGATCTTTTCGTCGATCGCGCCCTCGGCCTCGCAGAACCATTTCTGAAAGGCCGAAAGGTTCGGCAGGTCGCGATAGTCGAGATAGGCGGCGACCAGGTCGTCCTTGCTGCGGAAATGATAATAGAGCGAGCGTTTTGTCAGGCCTGCTTCTTCAGCGATCGCATCGACGCTGACGCGGCCGATCCCCTCGCGGTAGAACAGCCGGTTGGCGGCGGCGACGATGCGTTCTCGGGTCGAAATTTCGCTCATGATGCAAAGTATACCGACCAGTGAGTATACACAAGCTGAGCGTTTCACCATTCTATGGGATGCGAGACAGCTAACGAGGACGATCTTGGAAGGCACCCAGACGCAAATCATCTGCAACGACGGCGTCAAGCTCGGCGGGCACTGGTGGAAGATGCAGGGCCAGCATCCCAGCGGCACGGTGATCATCAATCCTGCCACCGGCGTCCGGGCACGCTATTATCATCGCTACGCCGCCTTCCTTGCCCTGCATGGCTTCGATGTGCTGACCTATGATTACCGCGGCATCGGCCTCTCGCGGCCGGTGCAGCTCAGAGGCAAGCGCTATAGCTGGCGCGACTGGGGCGAGAAGGATTTCGATGCCGCGCTGCGCCATGCGCTGCAAAGCGAGCCGGCGTCACCGATCCTGGTCGTCGGCCATTCGATCGGCGGCTTCCTGCCCGGTTATTCGGAAAATGCCTGGAAGATCTATCGCATGCTGACCCTTGGCGCCCAGCATGCCTATTGGCCGGACTATGCCGCCCGGCAGCGCATCGGCCTGGTGCTGAAATGGCATGTGCTGATGCCGGCCGTGACGGCGGCATGCGGCTATTTCCCCGGCTGGCTGGTTGGCAAGCTGGAGGACCTGCCCGCCGATGTCGTCTGGGCCTGGAGCTTCGGCGGCCGCCATATGGAGCGCTGGTTGCCGGACGAGGAAAGACAGAAAATCCTCAAACGTTTCGCCGAGGTCGGCGCGCCGATCCTGGCGCTCAGCATGTCGGACGATCATTTCGGCACCAAGGCCGCGATCAATCGTACGCTCGATTATTATCGCACGGCTGATGCCACCAAAGTCATGCTCGATCCGACCGATGTCGGCTTTGACCGCGTCGGCCATTTCGATCTCTTTCACGCCCGCCACGAATCGAGCTTCTGGCTCGATACCCTGCTCTGGCTGCGCGACGGCATAAATCCCTGGCCGCAGAGACAGTTTTACTAGATAGAGGAGGCGGCTGCAGCGCCGCCGCGCAGCCGCTTGCATGACTGGGAGGATTCTATGCACCTGACCTATCACACCGTCGATGTCTTTACCCGCACCCGCTTCGGCGGCAATCCTCTGGTTGTCGTGCTCGGGGCCGATGCGCTGAAAACCCCGGAGATGCAGGCCATCGCGCGCGAATTCAATTATTCCGAGACGACTTTCGTTCTCCGCCCGGTCGATGCAGGGCATACTGCCAATGTGCGGATTTTCACGCCGGCAGTGGAAGTCCCGTTTGCCGGGCACCCGAATGTCGGAACTGCCTTCGTTCTGGCGAGCCTGGAAGAGGCGCACAAGTCCGAAGAATTCATCTTCGAAGAACAGGCAGGGCTTGTTCGCGCCCGTATTGTCCGCCGCCAGGGGCTGCTCGACCAAATCGAGCTGACAGCGCCGCAAAAGCTCACGACCGGACGCTCGTTCGGTCTGGATGAGGTTGCGGCCTGCCTGTCGTTGACAGCGGCAGACCTGGCCACCGGCTTGCAGCCGCCGCGCGTCGTCTCCGTTGGCCTGCCATTCCTCGTGGTCGAGATCGCCACCCGGGATGCTTTGGCGCGTGCACGCGCCAAGGAAGAAGCCTTCACGCGGATTTTCCCCTCTGACGGCGCCGACGCGATCTATCTCTATTGCCGGGAATTGAACGAGCGTGACGGCGAAGTGGATTTCACCGCACGCTTGTTCGCACCTTTCGACGGCCTGCCTGAAGATCCCGCCACCGGCAGCGCGACCGCCGCGACCTGCGCTCTGATCGCATCGCTCGAAGGCGGAAAACGTCGTCAATTCCGGATCGCACAGGGGATCGACATGGGTCGGCCCAGCCTGCTTTCAGCAGCGGTCGATGAAGACGGAACAGTTCATATCGGCGGCTCCTGCGTGCCGGTGATGACGGGAACGCTGAGCGTCTAGGAACGTCGTCTCCCACTTAAACCCTTGGCCATGAAGGTGGTTTTACTAGAGCGCCGAATTCGGTCATGATGTGCGAACCGGAGGAAAGGTGCGTCATGACTGAGAAAAAGACGAATCCCAAGGTCGATGCCTTCTTGGAAAGGGCCGACAAATGGCGGGAGGAATTCGAGAAATTGCGCGCGATCGCGCTGGATTGCGCTCTCACCGAGGAACTGAAATGGGGCCAGCCCTGCTATGCGGTGGACGGGAACAACATCGTCCTGATGCATGGCTTCAAGGAATATTGCGCGCTGCTGTTCTTCAAGGGCGCGCTGATGAAGGACCCCAACGGCATTCTCATCCAGCAGACGGAGAATGTGCAGTCGGCGCGGCAGATCCGCTTCACCAATACCGGCGAAATCGCGCAGCTGAAGCCGGTGTTGAAGGCCTATATTCTCGAGGCCATCGAGGTGGAGAAAGCGGGCCTCAAGGTCGAGATGAAGAAGACCGAGGAATTCGCTATGCCCGACGAATTCAAGGCGAGGCTGGATGCAGATTCGTCGCTGAAGGAAGCGTTCGCGGCGCTGACGCCGGGTCGGCAGCGCGCCTATCTGCTGCACTTTTCCCAGGCCAAGCAGGCGAAGACGCGAGAGGCGCGGATTGACAAGTGCATTCCGGATATTTTTGTGGGGAAGGGGTTGAATGATTGAAGTGGCGATGATGTCCCCCCGCTCCTCAGCGAGGCATGACAATCGCATATGGCATACCCCCTGCCCTGCATCTCCCCCTCAAGGGGGGAGATTGGCTAGAGGCATGCACCTCGGCTAAAATACCCGCTAAGAACTGGGTTTGAGACTATTGTTTTTGTGGCAGAGCGGTGCCGCATCCAATCTCCCCCCTTGAGGGGGAGGTGCCCGGCAGGGCAGAGGGGGGTATCGCCGCAGATGCGATTGCCCTTGCCAGCGGGAAGACGGTTCGAAGGACGGGTCCAGTATGAATGGGGGGGATTCACCCCTGGGCGCCCTGTCATAGCGTCGCATTCGCTCGGTATTCTTCCTGAGAGGAGAGGAGACAATCGCTCTCCACTCAGAACGGAAACTTCATCCCCGGCGGCAGCGGCAGGCCTGCCGTGAGCGAGGCCATTTTTTCCTGCGCCTGGGCTTCGCCCTTGTCCTTGGCATCCTTGTGGGCGGCGACGATCAGGTCTTCGAGGATTTCGACATCGTCTTCCTTGAATAGCGACGGGTCGATCTTCAGCGAAGCCATCTGGCCCTTGCCGTCGAGGACGACGGTGACGAGGCCGCCGCCGGCTTTGCCTTCGACCTTGATGGCGGCGATCTCAGCCTGCGCCTGCTCCATCTTGGCCTGCATTTCCTTGACCTTGCCCATCATGCCCATGAGGTCGCGCATCATCTTCTCCTGTTATTCGTCGTCGTCCGGGGTTTCGAGGCCGGCTTGTGCCTCGCTCTCGTCGTCATTTTCTGCGTCCGCATGCACCACGACATTGACCACGCGGGCGCCGGGGAAACGGGCGAGGATGGCCGCCACGTCCGGGTCGGCGCGGGCGGCGTCGAAATTTTTCTCGCGCTGCTGCGCTTCCTCCTCGACCAGCGTCAGCCCGCCGGGATCGCGGCTGAGGATGACCAGCCAGTTGATGCCGGTCCATTCCTTGAGCTTCAGCGAGAGATCGTTGACCAGCGATTTCGGCGCATCCGGCGAGAGAACGATTTCCAGCTTGCCGGGTTCCAGCCGCACAGGCCGGACGAACTGGCGAAGCTGCGCCTTGAGCTTCATGTCGCGGTTTTCGCCGGCGAGATTGGCGATGTCGGCGAGCGAGCGGATCTGGACTTTGGGTTCCGGCTGGGCCTCGACCTTCGGCGGCGCCGGCATTTCGGCTGGCCGCATATCGGGAACCGAACGCAGCATTGCTGTCGGTCCACCTTGAGAGCGTGAAGGCGTGGGCTGCTCGAAGCCGCGGGCTTCAGCCGGCGCTGCCTGCGTCATCGGTGCGCCGCCGCCATTGCCGGGGCGCGGGGCGGGGCCGGAGGACGGCGCGGAAATCTCGCCGTTCTGCAGTCCGGCGATGCGCCGCACTGCTTCCTCAGGTGAGGGCAGGCTGCCCGCATGCGCCAGCCGTATCAGCACCATTTCGGCGGCACCGAACGGCCGGGCAGAATTTTCCGTTTCCGGAATGCCCTTGAGCAGCATCTGCCAGATGCGCGACAGTGTCGTCACCGCAATCGAACTGGCGAATTCCGCGCCCTGCACCCTCTCGACTTCGCTGAGCGACGGGTCGTTGGCGGCTTCGGGAATATATTTGAGCCGCGTCACCAGATGGGTGAAATCGGCAAGATCGGTGAGCACCACGACGGGATTGGCGCCGGCTTCATATTGTCCGGCGAATTCCTTCAGCGCCGCGGCGATATCGCCCTTGGCGACCTGACGGAAAAGATCGGCGATGCGGGCGCGGTCGGCGAGACCGAGCATGGCGCGCACGGCAGCGGTTTCGACATGGCCGCTGCCATGGGCGATCGCCTGGTCGAGCAGGGAAAGGCCGTCGCGGGCCGAACCTTCGGCGGCGCGCGCGATCAGCGCCAGCGCTTCCGGCTCTGCCGTGATGCCTTCCTTCGCCGAGATGGTCGTGAACAGCCCCGTGAGATCGGCGGCAGAAATGCGGCGCAGGTCGAATCGTTGGCAGCGCGACAGCACGGTCACTGGCACTTTGCGGATTTCCGTCGTGGCGAAGATGAATTTCACATGCGGCGGCGGCTCTTCCAGCGTCTTCAGCAGGCCGTTGAAGGCAGCCGTCGACAGCATATGCACTTCGTCGATGATATAGACCTTGTAGCGTGCCGAGGCCGGCTTATAACGCACCTGCTCGATGATCTCGCGGATGTCGTCGATGCCGGTATGCGAGGCGGCGTCCATTTCGATGACGTCGACATGCCGGCCTTCCATGATCGCCTGGCAGTGGATGCCCGGCTCGCGCAGGTCGATCGTCGGCTTGTCGATCGTCTCGGTCTTGTAGTTGAGCGCGCGGGCGAGAATGCGGGCGGTCGTGGTCTTGCCGACGCCGCGCACGCCGGTCAGCATATAGGCCTGCGCGATGCGGCCGGTCTCGAAGGCATTGGTGAGCGTCCGGACCATGGCCTCCTGGCCGACCATGAGGTCGGAAAAATCCTTCGGCCGATATTTGCGTGCGAGCACGCGATATCCGGTCTTCTCGGTCTCTCCGGCGGGGATCAGGTCGTCTGCCATTTGGTCCTTGGTTCTCTATCCGTGGCGGCAAACTAGCCGTTCCGGCCGGAAATGGAAATTCCGGTCCGCGACAAACTTCACCAGTCCACGGAAAAAGGGGTGGGAGGCCGGCACGATGACCCGTACCGAAGCTCGTTGGGGCTGCTTCCTTCCGGACCTGACCCGGTTGGCGAGTGGCGCGTCCACCACCAGCCTCCCGCTGTCCATATCGTCAATATCGCTTGCGATTGCAAGCCAAAGAAAAAATAATCTGCTAAGCAGAGAAGAATTACATGTGGGGGGAAGCCGGTGCAGGCGTTCAAGCTCGACCAAAGGCTGGAAAATGATTCGGCCCTGATCACCAAGATCGGCCTCTGCCAGCTCCGGCTGATGAATGACAGCCGCTGGCCCTGGCTGATTCTCGTGCCGCAGCGGCCGGATGTGTCAGAACTCTTCGACCTCACGCCGCTCGACCAGACCATGCTGACCTTCGAGACCAATCTCGTCGCGGTGGCACTGAAGAACGCGACGGCGCCGACGAAAATCAATATCGCTGCCATCGGCAACATTGTTCGGCAGTTGCATGTGCATATCATCGCCCGCTATGAAAACGATCAGAACTGGCCGGGTCCCGTCTGGGGTTTCGGCCAGCGCCGACCTTATGCGGATGCTGCCCGCGCCGCATTGATGAAAACCATATCGGATGCCCTTTGATGCGCAATCACTCGATCTTCGACGTCCTGGAGCCCCATCCGGAACCCTCGGCACTGGTGGCCTTTTCCGACAACAAGCTCGACCGGCAGTCGGAACACCGGCCGGCCGACTGTGTCGAGCAGGCGTTGAAGCATGAGGGCGTGCATCTCTATGCCTTCTCCGGCGGCAAACTGGTGCTGAAACATGAGGAGCAGGTGGTCGACCCGCTGTTTGCGCCTTATGAACTCGGCAATCTGCAGCCGGATTTCGACAATGCCGTGCTGCTCGGATTCGAGAAGACGGGCGAGCCGAGGCTGGCCGTTCCCGTCGGCATCGACCCCGAAACTGCCCCCGACCTGAAATTTGCCGATGGCCGCACATTGATGCGCGAGGCGCTGATCGGCGAGGAACTGCTCGGCGAGTTCGCCCAGGCCTCGTCGCTGATCTCCTGGAACCTCTCCTGCCGCTTCTGCGGCAGGTGCGGCGCCCCGACCGTGTCGGAAGCGGGCGGCTACCGGCGCAAATGCACCGCCTGCGGCACGCTCTACTTTCCCCGCACGGATCCGGTGGTGATCATGCTCACCATCGACATTGCCAGCGACCGCTGCCTGATGGGCCGTTCGCCGCATTTCTCGCCGGGCATGTATTCCTGCCTCGCCGGCTTTCTCGAGCCGGGCGAGACGATCGAGAGCGCCGTGCGCCGCGAGACCTATGAGGAATCCGGCATCGAGACGGGCAGGATACGTTATCACGCCAGCCAGCCCTGGCCGATGCCGCACTCGCTGATGATCGGCTGCTATTCCGAGGCGGTGACGCTGGACGTGACGCCGGATACGCGCGAGCTCGAAGACTGTCGATGGTTCACCCGCGACGAAGTGCTGGCGATGATCGAAGGCACCCATCCGGATGAGATTTTCGTGCCGGTCAGCGGTGCGGTCGCCTATCGGCTGATCCGCGACTGGCTCGACTGGCCAGAGACGGCTGAGTGAGGGGAAGGACGATGGCCGAGACGAACAAGGACGACATCAACAGCGGGATCGCGGAGCGGATCGCAATCCTCAGGAAGCAGGAGACGCTGGCGCAGTTCCAAAGCTTTACTGAAGAGACCGCCTTCGATCTCGGCTCGGTACTCTATGGCCTTGTGCGCGGCAAGCGGCAAACGGTCGTGGTCAATATCCGCACCGCCGATCGCGCGCTGTTTCACGCGGCCATGCCAGGCGCCACGCCGGACAATGACCATTGGGTTCGCCGCAAGAGCAATGTCGTGCTCCGCTTTCACCAGTCGTCACTGCTTTATGGCCAGCAATTGCTTGAAAAGGGCAGGGTGGTCGGCGAAGAATGGGGCCTCGATCCACTCGACTACGCCGCCCATGGCGGCAGCTTCCCCATTCGCCTGAAGAAGGCCGGCGTCATCGCCGCGATCACCGTCTCCGGCCTGCCGCAGCTCGACGACCATCGCATGGTCATCGAGGCGCTCGGACAGTTCCTGAAACTGGAATTGCCGGGATTTTAGCCGGCTAAGAATCCTGGAATCACGTTGGGAGATCAGTGCAGCCGAACGCCCTGAGGGCTGACGGCGATATCGCTTTCCTGCCAGCCGGCTTCGATCAGGGCATCGATGATCTTCTCTGCCAGCGCCGGCCTGTTCTCGCGGCAGGCCGCATCATAGGCCGCCAGCAGATGACCGATGATCGGGCCGCCGTGAATATCGATCGTCGATTTCGGAAACACCATGCCTGAATAGTGCGAGGGCTCGCCGGATTCGTCGCGGAAGCAAGCGCCGAAAGCGATCACCTCGACCATCGAGCCATCCGGCCGGCAGACGCGGTACTGCTCGCAAAACGGATTGCCGGTCAGCATCGTATCGTGGATGGACTTGGCGACACGCGGCTGGTCGTCCGCATGGATGCGCTCGATATAGCGAAGCAGCGGCAAGCCGTTTCTGCCCTCAACGGCGCTGAAGCCGAAGCACTCGGCGGCGAGGCTGTCGACATAGACCGTGTCCGTGGTGATAACCCAGGTATAGACACCGGACGCTTTGACGACTGGCTCCGACGTGTTGACGGCAAACACGCGAGTATCGGTGCGATCATGCGACTTGGGCACGTTGGTCCTTGATGTAAGGGAATCACAATTCCCTTTTCGGAGATGTCGAATAACTATTCAATCGCGTTTTTATGTTCATTGACGCAGCGCAAATAGTTAGACGCTTATACACATTGCTGATCGGACGAATCCTTAATCGCCGGCAGCCCAACCGATCATCTGTTCGAACAATGTCTTGTAACCGCTCCAGGCGATGAAGCCGGGTGGCAGCCAATGCGGACCGACATCCGACGTCCAGGCGACCGTACGTCCCTTGCCATAGGTCCCGGTGACGAGCAGGGGCAGCGAACCATATTCCGACGAGACGGTGGCAAGGACCTCTGCATCGTCCTTCGGCACGACCTCGTTGAAGCCGAGCAGGATCGGCCAGTCCGTGCCGAGCCCGCTGAGGATCGGATGGCTGTCGCCGCCGGTCACCACCGGTATGTAACCCTCCGGCACCTCGACGCGGTCGTCTATGGCAAGACACTGTACGGGCAGCACCTCTTCGACTGGCGTGCGATGATAGCGCGCCCCGCCATTGATCCCCTGGAAACTGTAATAGCCGCCGAACATCAGCAGCCCGCCACCGCCGCGGACATAGTCGCGCAACAGTTTCAACCGGTTCGGCGTCGGCTTGGACGAGATCCAGGTATCCGGGTGCAGAAGCAGCGTGTTGGAACCGAGATCGGAGAGCACGACCGCGTCATAGGCCGAAAGCGCCTCGATCGTCTGCGGAAAATCGCGTTGCGCCTGATGCGCCGGCATGAAGGTCACATCGAGCGGGCCGTCCTTGAGTGCCGCCAGCAATTCGTCGGCGCCCGTGTGATGCGTCACAGTCGAAAACTGATCGAAACCCTTGATATGGGTCGCAGTCGAAACCCAGGACTCTCCCGCAAGCAGCACTTTCTTCTTCGACATCGTTTCCCCCGATCAAGCTTCGATGACAGATTAGAGCGCTTTGCGTTCTAATGGAATCAGAACCGCGCTCTAAACTTTTGTTTTGCGCATGTCGTTATCCTGAAACCGGTTCCCACTTTCAGGCGACATGCTCAAGTCAATCGATACAATTCTTGAAAGGCGTCTGCGAACAAATTTGGGTGTCTTGGTTGCTACATCGACTTCGGATAGATTGCCGTCGCTGTTATCCGTCAACAGGAGGAAATCATGAAGAGAAACGCCAAGGCCGTCTGGCAGGGCACGCTTACCGAAGGCACCGGCTCATTGACGTCGCAGAGCGGCGCGCTCTCGTCGCTGCCCTATTCGTTCAAGGGCCGCTTCCAGGACGAATCGGGCCAATCCGGCACCAATCCCGAGGAACTGATCGCCGCAGCACATGCCGGCTGTTTTGCCATGCAGCTGTCGCATTTCCTCGCCGAGAACGGCACGCCCGCGCAAAAGCTCGAGGCCACCGCGACGGTCACCATCGATCCCGATCCGGCCAACGGCTTCACCATCAAGTCGAGCAATATCGAGCTCGTCGGCACCGTGGCGGGCCTGGATGACGCAAAATTCCAGGAGCTCGCCGCCAAGGCCAAAGCCAGCTGCCCGGTCTCGCGTGCGCTGGGCGCCATCGAGGTGCAGCTTTCGGCCCGTCTCGGCTGATCCTATAGAGTGTTGCTTTCCGCTGGGGTGGGCGTTCGCGCCCACCTCATTCCATTGGAAAACACCAGCACGTCCCCATTCAATGCGACGGTCGTCAGAGTGTTGCGTCCTGGAAAGGCCGCAAGCAGGCCGCTCTGGATCCGCGACAGGCTGCCCTGTGGCTGCGCCTCGCCCCGGTCGAAGATCAGCGCCGTCCGCGCGGAAATCGGCTGCACCAGCTTTTCGCCATTTTCGTACCTGCCCGCGACAACGGCGATGTCAGSCTCGCTTTCGCCGGAAAACAGCTTTGCGACCATGTCCGGAGCGACCCGGAGCGACAGCGCCCCAACGAAGCGGTGGTCGAGCCGCTCGTCATGCAGGTCAGCCGTTTCCGCCAGTTCAGCGACGCTGCGGCTGAGGAATTTCAGCCGGTAGTTTTGCGCTCCATAGCCATCCAGCGCCGCGACGATGTGCTCATAGGCAGCGCGTCCCAGCCCGAATTTGCGGTCGAAATCGGCCTCGTCTTCGGCGAATTGCGGCAGGTTGTGCTGCGAATTGGAAAGCACAAATGTCTTCTCCGTCTCCGAACGGATCAGATCGGAAAACCGCTGCCAGAGCATCTGATATTTGGCATTGACCTGCTCGTGCTTGAGAGCCCAGTCCGGATGTAGCGTGAGCTTGTCCTCCTCGAGCGGATAGTCGTGCCAGAAAAACATGCCGGAGACCTCGATACCCTGGCGGCCCTCCACCGGCATGCGATACGTCGCCATCGTCTCCGGCCGATGCATGAGCGAGGCGCCATCCGTTTCCAGCGCTCGGATCAGCGCTGCGCGGCTGGTAATGTTGAAATCGAAGGGCTGCCGCTTGAGCTCTGGATGGAGCGCTTCGATCATGAAGCGCGTCTGGCAGGAAAAGCCAAGTGAAACCAGCATCGTGCTTTCAGCGCTCAGGGGATGGTGAAGATCGTGACTTCGTTGGCGATGCCACGCAGCGCCACGTTTTTCGGCACGACATCGACGCCGCGATCGGCAAGCAGGGAAGACGCCGTCGGGTCCTTGAGCACCGCGCCTGTGGCGTAGATTTCCTGCTCCGTGGCAAGATTTTGCACGCGCGAGGCGATATTCACCGTCTGGCCGAAATAATCCTGTCGTTCGTTGAGACTGACGGCGATGCAGGGGCCCTCGTGGATGCCGATCTTGAGCAGCAAATCTTCGCTGCCGCGCTCCTCGTTCAACTGGCGCATCGCCTCGCGCATTCTGATGGCGGCCGCCACGGCGCGATCCGGCGTCGAGAACGTCGCCATGACAGCGTCGCCGATGGTTTTGACCACGGCGCCGGCCTCGGCGGCGACGATCTCGTGCAGCACCCGGAAATGCGTGCGCACCAGGTCGAAGGCGACGAGATCTCCGACCCGCTCATAAAGCGCGGTCGAGCCGCGCAGATCCGTGAACAGGAAGGTGAGGCTGGTGATCTTCAGCCGCTGATCGACGTCGAGCATATCGGTGCGATAGATGTCGCGAAATGTCTGGTTCGACAGCAGCCGCTTGGCCGTCAGGAACGGTCGCCGGTGGCTGAGCATGGCATGCATCGCGTCATTGGCAAGGCAGATGGACGGGAGCGTTCGCACATCGGCGTGGTTCTCGACCTGGATGCGCACCGGGCCAGGCTGCAGCACCATGACCTCGCTGGGATCGTAGCCTTTGTCATAGATGACCGAAAAGCTTCGTCGCTCCTTTGTCGGCTCGCCCTTTACCTCTATGAACTGCACGGCATGGGTGACCGGCTCGAAGAGGATGACGAAACCCTCCGGCAGGGCCAGCGAAATGGTGCCTTTCTCCCCTGGCGGCAATTCGAGCGCATCGAGGACGAATTCACCGACAGCTTCGTCGTAATTCTCTTCGGGCAGGTCGACGCCCGAGCCCCAATAGATCTGACGGAAATATTCTTCCGGCGACAGTCTGTGAGGGTCGTGGGCAGCGATGGCGCGCACGCGCGGGCTGACGGTGAAGGTGACGTCGACCGTATCGTCCAACGTCGCCTCATATCCCGCTGCGCACAGCTTGCAGGTATATTCGCTGCCGTGGACGGTTTTGAGCGTGCTGTTGGCGCCGAGCACGCCGCCGCAGCCGGGACACAGCACGTTCCAGGAGAGTTCGAACAGGCCGAGCCGCGAGGCATGCAGGAAGGCAGCGATCGTCTGCTCCTCGTCGAGCCCTTCCTGAGCCGCGAAGGCAAGCGCATTGATACGATTGAGCTTGCGGTCCGGCGCGTCCCGGACCAGGCGCTCAAGCGCGTCGACGACATCGGCCCGCGAGGATTGGCGCAGCGTTTCGAACAGGGAGACGGTTTCGCTCATAGGGCCACCATACATCGAAATCGCCGCCGCCGACACTGTCTTTGTCGTGTCGCATGCCGAATCACAACTCCGCCCGCGCTGTGGGCAGGTGTCTGCAACACCAAGGCCACGCCGATGATTTCATTCAGGGGATGGTGAAGATCGTGACCTCATTGGCGATGCCGCGCAACGCCACGTTTTTCGGCATCACATCGACGCCGCGATCGGCAAGCAGCGTGGAGGCCGCCGGGTCGTTGAGCACCGCGCCGGTGGCATAGATTTCCTGCTCCGTGGCAAGATTTTGCACGCGTGACGCAATATTGACGGTCTGGCCGAAATAATCCTGCCGATCATTGAGATTGACGGCGATGCAAGGGCCTTCGTGAATACCGATCTTGAGCACCAGATCCTCGCTGCCGCGCTGCTCGTTCAGGCGGCGCATTGCCTCGCGCATGCGGATCGCCGCGGACACCGCGCGATCCGGCGTCGGGAACGTCGCCATGACAGCATCGCCGATGGTCTTGACCACCGCACCCGCCTCAGCAGCGACGATCTCCTGCAGCGCCCGGAAATGCGCCCGCACCAGGTCGAAGGCCGCCAGATCCCCGACCCGCTCATAGAGCGCGGTCGAGCCGCGCAGGTCGGTGAACAGGAAGGTGAGGCCCATGATCTTCAGCCGTTGATCGGCATCGAGCGTATCGGTGCGATAGATGTCACGAAAAGTCTGGTTGGACAGAAGCCGCTTGGCGGTCAGATATGGCCGCCGCTTGCCGACCAGGGCATGCATCGCCTCATTGGCGAGGCAAACCGAGGGCAGGGCGCGGACATCGGTGTGATTCTCGACCTGGATGCGCACTGGTCCGGGCTGCAGCACCATCATCTCGCTCGGATTGGGGGAACGGTCATAGATGATCGCGAGGCTGCGTCGCTCCTTGGTCGGTTCCCCCTTCACGTCGATGAATTGCACGGCATCCGTGACCGGCTCGAAGATGAAGGCGAACCCCTCGGGCAGGGTCAGCGAAATCGTCCCCTTTTCCCCGGCCGGCAGTTCGAGCGTGTCGAGAATGAACCCGCCGAGCGCCTTGTCCCAGTCCTCGTCCGGCAGATCGACGCCAGAGCTCCAATAGACCTGGCGGAGATATTCTTCCGGCGACAGTCTGTGCGGGTCATGGGCACCGATGGAACGCACCCGCGGACTGACGGTGAAGGTGACATCGACCTTGTCGTCCAGCGTGGCCTCATAATCCGCGACGCACAACTTGCAGGTATATTTGGACTCCCGGACGGTTTTGAGCGTGCTATTGGCGCCGAGCACGCCGCCGCAGCTGCAGCAGAGCACGTTCCAGGAGAGCTCGAAAAGACCGAGCCGCGATCCATGCAGGAAGGCCGCGATCGTCTGTTCTTCATCGAGCCCCTCCTGGGCCGCGAAGGCAAGCGCGTTGATGCGGTTGAGCTTGCGGTCGGGCGCCTCGCGGACCAGGCGCTCGATCGCATCGACAATAGCGGGCGGCGACGACTGGCGCAGCGCTTCCAACAGGGATGTGGCTTCGATCATGCCGGCGGTTATAGATCGAAATTGCCGTCGCCAACACTCACTTTGTTGCGCCGCACGCAGAATCTTGCCCACGACCAACCGCAGTGCCGCGGATCGATTGATTGCGCGTCGAGCGTTCACCGGGACTTTTGCCGCTCGCCTTTCAGGCTCTGCCGCAACGCGTCCATGATATTGATGACATTGCTGGTCTCCGCCGGCTTTTCCTCCGGCGCCGGCTTGCGCGTCACGGTCTTGCCGCGCTGCTTTTTCTTCTCCGCGATGATCTGCAGCAGCTCTTCCTGCACAGGATCGCTCGCCATATCCGGCTTCCAGCGCTTGACCCGCTCCTTGATCAATTGCTGCACGAGCGGCATCAGTTCATGATCGGACTTTTCCGGAATTCTGGCGAAATAGTCGCTTTCGTCGCGCACCTCGTCTCGAAAACGCAGCGCCCAGAGCACGATGCCTTTGTCGCGCGGCTCGAGCATCACCGCGCGCTCGCGCCCGCCCACAACCAGCCGTGAAATTCCCACCATCTTCGTCGCCGCCATGGCATCGCGGATGACCGAAAAGGCTTCCTCCCCGATCGGGTCGGATGGCGACAAGTAATAGGGCTTTTCCAGCCAGATCCAATGGATCGAATCATGCGGGCTGAACATTTCGATATCGATGGTGCGTACGCTTTCCAGCGCGATGGCGTCCAGCTCCTCTTCCTCGAGCATGACATATTCGTTCTCGCCGCGCTGATAGCCCTTGACCTCGTCATCCTCTTCGACTGGCCGCCCGGTCACCGAATCGATATAGCGGCTGACGACGCGGTTCTTGGTCTTGCGGTTCAGCGTATGAAAGCGAACCTTTTCGGCCTCGGATGTCGCCGGCATCATCTGGACCGGGCAGTTGACCAGGCTGAGCTTGAGATAGCCTTTCCAATAAGGACGCTGCGCCATCGCCGTCTCCTAGCTCGCCCGTCGCGCGGCTTCAGCGGACCGCTTGCGGGCAGCCGTCTGTTTGCCGCCGGATCGCTTCGCCTTGCCGGCCGCGGCGGGCTTTTCCGTCTTGCCTTCCGCACCGCTTCCGGCACTCAGGCGAAGCGCCTCCATAAGATCGCTCGCCTTGACCACTTCGGGCGCCTTCGGCTTCGGCAGCGGCCGACCCTCCAGCTTGGCTTTGATGAGCTCGGTCAACGCCTCTTCATATCTGTCATCGACATCGCTGGCATCGAACTTGCCCTTCTTGGTGTTGATGATGTGCTTGGCAAGGTCGAGCATCTCGCCCTTGATCTTCATCTCCGGCACATCGTCGAACGCTTCGCGGGCGGAGCGCACCTCGTAATCGAAATTCAGCGTGGTGGCGATCAATCCCTTGCCATGCGGACGGATGAGCACGGTGCGGACACGGCGAAACAGCACGGTGCGGGCAATCGCCGCCACCTTCGCCTCCTCCATTCCGTCCCGGAGAATGGCAAAGGCATCGCTGCCGCTCTTGTCCGAAGGACCGAGATAATAGGGCTTGTCGAAATAGGTGTCGTCGATCTCCGCGCAGGGAATGAAGGCTTCGATGGCAAGCGTCTTGTCGCTTTCGGGCACGGCGGCGGCGATCTCTTCCGGCTCAAGCACGACATAGTCGCCGCTATCGGTCTCATAACCTTTGACCTGATCGTCGTACTCGACAGGCTTTCCGGTCTCGACATCGACATATTCCCGCCGCACCCGGTTGCCGGTGTCGCGATTGAGAATATTGAGGCTGATACGCTCCGACGTCGTCGCAGCGGTATAGAGCGACACCGCGCAACTGACTTCACCGACCTTCAGAAATCCCTTCCACTGCGCGCGTGGTGCCATTGTCTCGCTCCGAATGGGGAAACTCATGCGACGAAACGAGTGACTATTCGCATTGTTCCTTGGAGGCCATTGGCCTGAAGTATAGTGCGATGAGCGTGATGGACGCTAAAGAGCAAGTCAACTCAATGATTTGACAGGAATTCCAGTCCAGAGGCAGATGAAGATCCGCTCGTCTGGCACTGCGTCCCGCTCCCTAGAATGTAAAGTCGGTATTGTCGAGATTAGGTTTCGTCATGCCCAGATCGTCAGCGTGTCGGCGCCTGCAGTGATGACCATGTTGACGTGACTGTCGTCATTGGCGTGGCTCTTCAATTGGCTGAACGTACCGATCGTATCCCAGTGCGACAGATCGATCTTGTCGGTCAGATGGGTGAAGTCGGTGATCGTCGTTGGGCTCAGTCCCGAATTGATGAGGCGGTTCCCTCATGGCTCTGCACCTGCGACGGCGTAGGCGAGCATGGCCGGAAAATCGTCGGCCGGCCGTTGTCGAACGTCTTGCGGCCATTCTTCCAGCCGCAGACAATGCGGGGAATTTCCCGCACGGCATGCACAGGACCACCGCAGTCCATGAGCACGATGTCGGCAGGCTTGCCGACCGTTAGGCCGTAATCCGCCTGCATCAGCCGCGACGCCGAGCGTGTGACCATATCGAACACGTGCCGCAAATCGTCATCGCGCGAAAGCTGAGCGACATTGGCATAGAGATTGGCCATGCGGATCAGTGAACTGTCGCCATAGGGCGTGAACGGGTTAAGGATGTTGTTGCTGGCGATCGACGTGACGACACCGCTATGTGTCAGGACATGTCCAGGTGCGACGCCGCGCGGTACAAGCTTGTCATAGGCGCGACCGTTGAGGAAAAGGTCCGTCGAGGGCAGGATGGTGACCGCGATGTCAGCCTCGGCCAGGCGCAACGCAATTGCGGTGACCTCGGCCGGCGGCAGGGCGGACAGGCTTGTCATGTGGCCGAGGCAAACACGGCCCTGCCAGCCGCGCCGCATGGTTTCTCCGATGACGGCCGGCAGGTTGGTCATGGCCGGATCAAGGTCGAAATCGAGGTGGAGATCCACCGGCACGTCGTGCTTTTCGGCGAGATCGAAGATCAGCTTGATCTGGCCGGGCGGGTCCGGGTCGATATAGGGCGCGCCGCCGACCAGATCCGCGCCATTAGCCAGTGCCCCATCCAGCATCGCCAACGTCTCAGGCTCGTTCGTCAGTCCGTCCTGCGCAAAGGCGCAGATCTCGATGTCGATCGCAAACGCATAATCGGCCCGGATCCGCTTGATCGCTTCGAATGATCGCATGCCAGCGCGCGGGTCCACCTCCACGAATGTGCGCATGCGCGTGGTGCCATTGACGATCGCCTGTTCGACGACGCGCGCGGCGCGGGCATGGACATCTCTTTCCGTAAAACCGGTCTTGGCTTTTGCTGTTTCTCGCACAGCTTCCGCCAGGGTGCCTTCGCAAATCGTGCAGCGGTCAAGAATACAGGCCTTGTCGAGATGAACATGGCTGTCGACAAAGCCGCCGCAGGCAAAGGCGCCTTCGGCATCAACGGCTTCGGCAGCTTCGCACCGCAACGTCGAGCCAATATCAGCGATATTCCCACCGCGCACGGCGATGTCGACCAGCGCGCCATCGGCCTCGATACGGGTATTGCGGATGAGGAGATCGAAGAGCGGCGCAGGAAGACTCATGCGCGAACCACGCGCCCATCTTCGGCCACCAGCCGGCCGTGCTTGAAGACCCTGCGCCCTTTCGGAACAGCCACGACGGCCTGCGGCACATGCTCGGCCGCAAGCGCCACGAAATCAGCTTTTGCGCCGACCGTGATGCCGTAGCCTTCGAGCCGCAGCGCCCTGGCGCCGGCCGCGGTCACCACGTCGAAGGCAGCATTCAGTTCCTCGTCAGTGTAGAAGCCGGAGCGGTAGCCGATCATCATTGCACGGCCAAGCATGTCGCCATCTCCATAGGGCCACCAGGAATCGCGGATATTGTCGCTACCGCTGAACACGGTGACGCCGGCCGCGCGCAGCAGTGCCACGGATGGGAAATTGTGGTTGCCCGGCGCATTGGTCATGATCGCGACGCCCGATGCAGCGATCAGGTCGGCCGCCTTCTTCGCCTGGTCCGGCGCGAGGTCACCGAGGCCGTAGGCATGGCTGACGGCAACATGGCCCTGCATGCCGAGCGCATTCGTCCGGGCGCAGATTTCCTGGATGGTGAACAGGCCGAGCGTCCCGGCATCATGCAGATGAATGTCGACATCGACACCATGCTTCTCGGCCACGCCGAAGACCACGTCGAGATGGCCATCGACATCGCGGTCGAAACTGCCAGGATCGAGCCCGCCGACCAGATCGGCGCCCAACCTGATCGCTTCGTCGAGCAGGTCCGGCGTGCCCGGGCTTTTGAGGATGCCGCTTTGCGGAAAGGCGACGAGTTGAATGTCGATCAGGTCACGATAGTCTTCTCGCACCTTCAGCACCGTTTCAAGCGATTTCAACCCGACTGAGCCGTCGACAATCACATGGCTACGCATCTGGGTGCTGCCGTTGCCGATGCAGAGGTCGAGTTGGCTGCGGGCACGCTCGTCCATGGGTGCGGCCTCGGCCATGTTCTGAGCCTGGAAGGCGACGCGTTCGTGCACGTCGAAGCCGTTGGTGCACGGCTTGTGCGGGATCCATTTGTCGCCGTAGAAGCTCGTGTCGAGATGGATATGGCCTTCGACAAAGCCGGGAACGATGAGTGCGCCGGCGAGGTCGATGGTGTCGCCGACGGAGGCCGTCGAGCCCGCAGACGTGATGGAGGCGATGCGTCCGTCCGCCACGCCGATGTCCCATAGCGAGCCGTCTGCCAGTTTTGCATTGATGAAAAGCGTGTCGATAGGGGTCACGAGAGGGTGCCGTTCTTTCTGATCTCAGACGTCAATCTTGCGGTAGTGTCGGCCAGTGATGAAAAATGCATGCAATAATGGTGCCAAACCGCATCAGAAAATTCGACGGCTCGCGTCTGGCCGACAGGCATGGGCCACCGTGGCCTCACCCTTGTGGGCAGAAAGGATGCCATAGGCTGCGCTATGTACCATCAGGCGACGGGGAGAGAGGGGTATTCTTTTCCACAGCTCGAACATCTGCGTAACAGCTGTGAGCCTCCCGGTGGAGGATCAATACACAAACAATATCAACAATTACGGAAGGGAATGGTGCCCAGAAGAGGACTCGAACCTCCACGCCTCGCGGCACAGGTACCTGAAACCTGCGCGTCTACCAATTCCGCCATCTGGGCAGCGACGGTGCATGTAAGTGGGTCGCGGTTTCCTGTCAACAGGGTTTTTGCAAAACCATGACAGATTTATCGCACGCCCGCCGCAAAGCCCTGAATGGCTTGGGCCTGCTCAAGCAAAGGTGTCGGATCTTTTTGGTGCGACACGCGTTTGCCTCAAGACCCTGATGCTTAGTCAAGTCCAAATGCCGCCATTTTGCTGAAATATAAGGATTTTGTAACCGGAAAACCGTTTTCACACTATCGTGACGTTTTTTACGTTGCCAATAGCCGGTGGGATGTGGTTTTCCTAAAGAATAAAGAAWGTCGATAAGACGTCTAGCGCAAGGGACACCTTGGGGTGCAAGCCCCGGAAACACTTGAGAGGAACGTAAATGTCGAGAATCCGCAATATCGTCATGGCTGGCGCGTTGGCTTTCGCCACTGTCGCTCCGGCGGCCGTCGAAGCGGCGCCGATGATGAATGCTCCGCTGCAGATCGAGAAGAAGACGGATGCCACGAATGTCGGTTGCTGGCGCTGCCGCGGCTGGCGCGGTGGTTGGCATCGCGGTTGGCGCGGTGGTTGGCGTGGCGGCTGGCGCGGCCGTTATTGGGGTCCGCGCGTCGTCATCGGCCCGACCGTGGTGGTTCGCCCCTATCGCCACTGGGCATGGTGCGGCCCGCGTTGGCATCGTTATCGCTGCGTCGTCCGCTACTGATAGCGGCATTGCTTGATGAAAACCCGCCGCTCGCCGGCGGGTTTTTCGTGTGCGCATGTCTGCCGAAAGCGGCCCCCGGTTTCGGGAAAAAGACATGCGGGAAATCAGGCAAGCCAAAGCGCTTGAAGCGACCCCCGGGAAATCGCAACACGCATCAGCCCAAATCTCAGGCCTCGGACGGCCGGTCCGTGTGGCCGAGATCGCGCTCCGGCTCGATGATGTCGCGGATGCGCTGCTTGAGTTCCTTCGGCCCGGGAAAGCCGCCGTCGCGCTTGCGCTCCCAGACGAGCGCGCCATCGACGCGGATCYCGAAATTGCCGCCCGTGCCGGGGATCAGCGCGACTTCGCCGATGCTCTGGCCAAAGGTCTGCAGCAGTTCCTGCGCCATCCAGCCGGCGCGCAGGAGCCAGTTGCATTGGGTGCAGTAGAGGATGGAAATGCGGGGCTTGTCGGTCATGGGTTTTAGATAGCATCCAGCCGGCGGCTTGCAATAGCAAACCCCGCACCCGACATTCATTCGGTCCGTCCAGAGCAATTCCAGCAAAAATGCGCAGCGGTTTTGCGTCCGGAATTGCGTAAACAAACAGACAGGCACCTGAAAGGCTTTCGATGATCCTGAATTCGGCCATGCGCGCCCTAGCCGATCTTCTCTCCCCCGGCATCCGCCCGGTTCTGTGGAAAGTGCTGGGCTTGACCATCGTGGCCTTGGTGGCGCTCTGGCTCGCCGTTCGCGAAGCCTTTGTCTACTGGGTCATGCCCTGGATCGAGCCCTATCTGCCGGGCTTGCCAAGTTGGGCAGGCTGGCTCGCCGTGGTCGCCGGCTTTATCTGGGCAATTGGCCTCGCTGTCGCCGTCGCCATGCTGATCGCGCCGGTAAGCGCGGTGACGGCCGGTTTCTTCCTCGATGATGCCGCCGATGCCATCGAGAAGAAGGATTATCCTGCCGACCCGCCGGGCACGCCGCTGACGCTGGCCGAATCGCTTCTCGGCAGCCTGCGCTTCTTCCTGATCGTCGTCATCGCCAACATCATCGCGCTGTTTTTCCTGCTGGTGCCGGGCGTCAACCTGATCATCTTCTTCCTGGTCAACGGCTATCTGCTCGGCCGGGAATATTTCGAATTCGCCGCAAGCCGCCATCTCGGCGTCGCAGGCGCCCGGTCCTTCCGCAGCCGCAATCAGGGCACGGTGACGCTTGCCGGCCTGCTGATCGCACTCTTCCTGTTCGTGCCGGTGCTCAACCTGCTGACGCCGCTTTTCGCCGCCATCACCATGGTGCATCTCAACAAGGCGCTGAACGGCCGGCAGGTTGCCGTCAGATGACCTGCGGCGGCAGTTCCACCAGTTCGGCTGGCATCTCCGCGGTCTTTTCCGGCGATTTGCACAGGTCGGCGATGACGCAATGCTCGCATTCGGGGCGACGCGCCTTGCAGATGTAGCGCCCGTGCAGGATCAGCCAGTGATGGGCATGGTAGAGATAATGTGGCGGGATGATTTCGAGGAAATGGTCCTCGACCTCGTCCGGCGTCTTGCCCGGTGCGATCTTCAGCCGGTTGCCGATGCGGAAAATGTGGGTGTCGACGGCGAGTGAGGCGATGCCGAACGCCATGGACAGCACGACATTGGCGGTCTTGCGGCCGACGCCGGGCAGGGTCACCAGTTCGTCGCGCGTCTTCGGCACCTCGCCGCCAAAATCAGCAATCAGCTTTTCCGACAGCGCGATGACGTTCTTGGCCTTGTTGCGATAGAGCCCGATCGTCCTAATCGCCTCCCGCAGGCCTTCTTCACCGAGTTCGAGCATTTTCAGCGGCGTGTCGACCTTGGGAAACAGCGGCCTTGTCGCCTTGTTGACGCCGACATCGGTGGCCTGGGCCGACAGCGCCACGGCGACCAGCAGCGTGAACGGATTGGTGTGGTAGAGTTCCCCCTTCGGCTCCGGCCGCTGCACCGAGAATCGGCGAAAGATTTCCTCGACCTCGGCCGGCGAATAGGGACATCGAAAGGTGCGTTTGCGGACAGGCTTTTTTGCCGCTGGCGGCGGAGAGGACTCATTCTTGCGCTTTGTCATGATTGTCCTATAGTTCTTCGGATGACGACTGTGAACGCAGAAATCACGGCCGGCGAAGAGCCGGTCTTCACCGCCGAGTTGAAGCCTTATCGCTCCCTCGGCAGGAATGGTTTCCGCTGGCTGATGGCGCTGACCTTCCTCTTCTGCTTCTTCAACGCCATCTTCTTCCTGGTGACCGGCGCGCTGCCGGTGGCAATGTTTTTCGGCCTGGATTTCGCGCTGCTTTACGGCGCGTTCTATCTGAACTATCGTTCTGCCCGCGCCCGTGAGCTTGTGCGCATGTCGCGCCTCGATCTGTCGATTCGCAAGGTTTCGCCGGAGGGCCTTGTCCGCGAAAGCCACTACAATCCGTTCTGGGCGCGTTTCGATGTCGACCGCCACCAKGAATTCGGCATTACCGGCATGGCTGTCGTGGGCGAGGGCAAGCGCACCGTTTTAGGGACCTTCCTCGGCCCCGATGACCGGGAAAGCTTTGCCAGGGCCTTCACCGCAGCCCTTGCCGGCATCAAGCGGCGCATCTGAGATTTGCAGGAATCGGGTGGTTATTGCTGGCGAGAGGGGTCATCATCCTTCATAATGAAAGGATGAAGACCATGAACATTCCGCTCAATCACGCCAGAGACATCACCCCGGTCGGCGACGACTATGCCGTCGTGTCCGGCGTCATCGAACTTCTGACGACCGACTATCGCAGCCAGCCGTCGCTCGACGCCATCGCCGCAGAAATGGGCCGCCAGCCGCTGGAGCTGCAAAAGACCTTCACCCGCTGGGCCGGGCTGTCGCCCAAAGGCTTCTTGCAGGCCGTCACCCTCGACCACGCCAAAAGGCTCTTGGGCGAAGAGAAGATGCCGCTGCTCGAAACCTCCTTCGAACTCGGCCTCTCCGGCCCAGGCCGTCTGCATGACCTCTTCGTCACACACGAGGCGATGTCTCCGGGCGAATGGAAGGAAAAGGGCAGAGGGCTTGAAATCCGCTATGGCTTCCACAACTCGCCCTTCGGCCGGGCGCTGTTGATGATTACCGATCGCGGCCTGTGCGGGCTCGCCTTCTCCGACCTCGACAAGGGCGGCGACGCCTTCGCGCTGGAGGATATGACGCAGCGTTGGCCGGACGCGATCTACAGCCGCGATGACGAGGCAGTGCGTCCCGATGCCGAACGCATCTTCGATCCCTCGCGCTGGCAGGCCGACCAGCCGCTACGGGTGGTACTGCTCGGCACGGATTTCCAGATCCGCGTCTGGGAACAGCTGCTGCAGATCCCGGTGGGCAAGCTGTGCAGTTATTCGGATATTGCCGGCAGGATTGGCACGCCGAAGGCCTCGCGCGCTGTCGGTGCAGCCGTTGGCCGCAACCCGGTGTCCTTCGTCGTGCCATGCCATCGCGCTGTCGGCAAGTCCGGGGCGCTGACGGGGTATCACTGGGGGCTGACGAGGAAGCGGGCAATGCTGGGGTGGGAAGCGGCGCAGGCTTAAAGCCATCGATTAACCATGCGTACTTTGTTGCAATAGTAAGGCGCATGGTTTCACGTTAAGATGGTGGTCATGACGCTAAGCTTGCGGACAGAAAATGTTTGACCATCCCTTCGCCTCGCTCGGGTCAACCAGCCTTTCCGGGCCGCAATCGCTTTCGCTACTGTCGCACCCCTTCAGCAAGGTCGGCTATTGGATTCTCGGCGTTTATCTGATGATCGCTTCGCTTTGTCAGATTTTCTTCGTTTTTACCTTGATCTTTTTTGTGCTCAGCGTTCCCGATCTGTGGTTCTATGGTGGCCGACTTACCGGACCGCCACTGGTCCCAAGTGCGGGCATAATGCTGATTGTTCTGGGTATCAGTATCCGCACTTGTCAATTTGTCCGCCGCCGGCTTCGCCGTCAGTAAGTCCGGGGCGTTGGCTGGCATCACTGGGGCTGACCAGGAAGCGGGCGATGTCGAGGGGAGCGGCGCAGAGCTTATAAGGGTAGGCTTAAAGCTGTCAGCAATGTCTGAGTTCGCGACACCCCCCGCCCTGTGTCCAGCGGAAAGCTCATTTACGTTTTGGACATGCCGGGCATCTCCCCCTCAAGGGGGGAGATTGGCCAGAGGCGCGACCTCGCTCAAATATCCGCCGAGAATTGGGCTTGAAGCGTTGCTTGAGGCAAAGGGGTGCCTCATCCAATCTCCCCCCTTGAGGGGGAGATGTCCGGCAGGACAGAGGGGGGTGCCCCAGGCGATGCGTTTCCCGGAAATTCTATCCTGGGACCTCGACACTGAACCCAAACCGCGCCGTCTCGCCCTTGGCAAGCGACATGCTATACGGCCGCGCCATGATATCACTGCCAGCACCCACCTCTGCCGCCGTCCCATGCCACGGCTCGACACACAGGAACGGCGCCCCTGGCTTGGTCCACAGCGCCACGTTCGGCAGGTTGTCGAAATGGAACTTCAGCGCCGCACCATTCTCTGCGCCATAGCTCAGCCCATTGCCCGCGCCTTCCGCAAAAATCAACGCATCATTGACGAACAGGCCGTGATCCAACACAAGCCGGCCTTTCTTGAACGGCGAGTGTGCCCGGCCAGGCAGGCGCAGACCATTCTCCAGCCGCACCAGCTCAGGTTCGGCGCCATTGTCGAGCGTAACGTCGTGCAACTGTCCCTCGCCGCCCGGTAGCGGCCAGACGAAGGCCGGGTGGAAACCAAGGCCGAAGGGGAGCGGCCTGTCGTCGAGATTGGCCACTTCCGCCGTCACCGTCAGCACATGGCCATCCAGTGCATGCGTCAGCGCCAGGCGGAAATCGAAGGGGTAGACCGCTCTCGTCGCATCGCTGGCCGTCAGCTCATAGCGGCACGACGTCGCCGACGAGCCGGCAAGCGTGAATTCGCTGCGCCGGGCAAAGCCATGCTGGTTCATCTCGTAGACTTTGCCGTCGATCTCCAGCTTGTTGTCCGGCGCCTTGCCGACGATCGGGAAGAGCACCGGCGAACGGCCGGCCCAGAAGGCGGCGTCGCCGCTCCACAACCAGTTGCGGCCGTCGCTGGAGGTCAGGGACTGCATTTCGGCGCCAAGCGAGGAGACGTCGACAGTCAGGTGTTCATTGGAAATATGGGTCAGCATGGCGTCACTCGCTCGGTTGGACGGGAATCGAGATATCGGACGGTAGCAGCGATCTAAAACAGGATGGCGGGCCGAAGCCCGCCACGCAAAAATTCGTCAGTGAGCGCCGGACATGTCGCCGAGCACCTCTTTCGATTTCACGGTCGAGTCGGCATTCAGCTTGTAGACCATCGGTACGCCGGTCGCGAGATTGAGCGCCAGCACCTGCTCGCGGGTCAGCCGGTCGAGCACCATGACCAGCGAGCGCAGCGAATTGCCATGGGCGGCGACAAGTACTGTCTTGCCGGAGAGCACCTGCGGCAGGATTTCGGTGATGTAGTAGGGCCAGACGCGGGCGCCGGTGTCCTTCAGGCTTTCACCGCCGGGCGGCGGGACGTCATAGGAGCGGCGCCAGACATGCACCTGCTCCTCGCCCCACTTGGCGCGGGCATCGTCCTTGTTGAGGCCGGAAAGGTCGCCATAATCGCGTTCGTTGAGCGCCTGGTCCTTGATCGTTTCGAGATTGGGCTGGCCAACGCAATCGAGGATGATCTGGCAGGTATTCTGCGCCCGCTTCAGCGCCGAAGTGAAGGCGATGTCGAACTTGATGCCCGTGGCCGCCAAAGCTTCTCCACCGGTCTTGGCTTCGCTGATACCGAGCTCCGTCAAGCCCACATCCCTCCAGCCGGTGAACAGGTTCTTCAGGTTCCAATCGCTCTGTCCGTGGCGGACGAGCACCATAGTGCCACTCATTCGGTTTCTCCGGTTGTCTGAGGTAAAAATCAGTCGGCCATGCCGAGCACATCAAGCATGCTGTAGAAGCCCGGCTTCTTGTCGAAGGCCCAGCGCGCGGCGGTGAGCGCGCCCTGCGCGAACAGCGAACGGTCCATGGCCCGATGCGACAGGGTAATCATCTCCGCCTCGCTGGCAAAGATCACCTGGTGGTCGCCGACCACGCCGCCGCCGCGCAGCGTCGCAAAACCGATCGAGCCTTCCTCGCGCGCCCCGGTATGGCCGTCGCGGACTTTGACGGCATTGGCGAGCAGGTCGATCGCCCGACCCTTCGCCGCCTCGGCGCCGAGCAATAGCGCCGTACCCGAGGGCGCGTCGACCTTGCGCTTGTGGTGCATTTCCAGCACTTCGATATCCCAGTCGGCCGCATCCAGCGCCGCCGCCGCGCGTCGCACCAGCACGCCGAGCAGATTGACGCCGAGGCTCATATTGCCGGACATGACGATGCGCGCATGCCGGCTCGCGGCCTTGATCTTCTCGACATCGTCAGCCGAGCAGCCGGTCGTGCCGATGATGTGGACGATACGCGCCTGCGCCGCGAGCCCGGCGAACTGCACGGTCGAGGCCGGCGAGGTGAAATCGATGACGGCATCGGCCTTGACGAAGGCTTCCAGAGGATCGGTGGTGATCGGCACGCCGATCGGGCCAAGGCCAGCGACCTCGCCCGCATCCTTGCCGATGGTCGATGCACCTTCGCGCTCGATGGCCGCGTGGATTTTCATGCCGGGAGCGGCGTGAATGGCTTTGAGCAGCGTCTGGCCCATGCGGCCGGCAGCACCGGCGACCACCACCATCTTCATGTCGCTGTCACTCATCATTCCGTCCCTGTCGCGGCCAATGGTTGTTTTGGTTCTCTTCGGATCTGCAGCCCGTTGAGGCGAGCGTAGAGCCCGCCCTCATCGTTCGCAAGCATTTCATGCGTGCCTTCTTCGGCGATCCGGCCGTCCTCCATGACGATGATCTTGTCGGCGCCGGCAATGGTCGACAGACGGTGGGCGATCACCACCACCGTGCGGCCGAGCATGGCGTTCTCGAACGCCTTCTGCACCGCAGCCTCCGATTCCGTGTCGAGTGCGGAAGTGGCTTCGTCGAGCAGCAGGATCGGCGCCTTGCGGACGAGCGCGCGGGCGATCGAGAGCCGCTGCCGCTGGCCGCCGGAGAGATTGGCGCCGCTCTCGCCCACCGGCGTGTCATAGCCCATCGGCAGGTTGAGGATGAAATCATGCGCATAGGCGAGCCGCGCCGCTTCCTCGATCTCGGCATCGGTGGCGTCCGGCCGGCCATAGCGGATATTGTCGCGGACCGTGCCTTCGAAAAGCAGCGGCGCCTGCGACACATAGGCGAGGTTTTCGCGCAGCGACTGCTTTGTGACATAGCGCAGGTCCTGCCCGTCGACCAGCACACGGCCGCCATTGGGATCGTAGAAACGCGGAACCAGGCTGATGATCGTCGACTTGCCCGCTCCGGAGGGCCCGGCGATCGCCGTCGTCCGGCCGCCTTCGGCGACGAAGCTGACGCCTCTCAGGATCGGTTCCGCGCCATAGCCGAAATTGACGTTCTCGAAGGTGATCCGCCCCTCGGTGACCACCAGCGGTTTGGCATCCGGCGCCTCGCGCATCGGGATCGGCGTGTCGAGGATGTCGTAGATCATCCTGGCATTGACATAGGCGCGTTCGAGCTGCGGCTGCAGCTTGGTCAGCCGCCGCGCCGGCTCGTAGGCGAGCAGCATCGAGGTGATGAAGGCGATGAAGGCGCCCGGCAATTCGCCCGCGTGGATCGACTGATAGGCCGCATAGCCGATGACGAGCGCAATCGCTGCCCCGGCAAAGGTCTCGGTGACCGGCATGCTGCGCTCCGAAAGCCGCGCAATGCGGTTGGCGCGCTTCTCGGCCACATCGATCAGACCTTCGACGCGGGTCTTCAACTGGCTTTCCATGGTAAAAGCCTTGACGATCGCCAGTCCCTGGATCGTCTCCTGCATCGCACCGGTGACGCGGGAATTGTATTCGACGGCGTCGCGCGTGGCGACGCGCAGCTTGGTCGCGATCGCTCGCATCACCATGAACATCGGAGGGGCTGCGACCGCGACAAGGATCGACAGCAGCGGATCCTTGGCGAACATCACGGCGACCAGCGACAAGAAGGTCAAGGCATCGCGGGCGATTGAGGTGATCGTCAGGTTGAGCGTGTCGCGGATGCCGTTGACGTTCTGTGAGATCGTCGCGGCGATGCGGGCGGAGCGTGTCTCGGAATAATAACCGAGATCAAGCGCCATCAGATGGCTAAAAAGCCGCTTCTGGTAAAAGGCAACGATCGAATTGCCGATCTTGGAGAGCGCCACCGCCTGGAAATAGGAGGCCAGTCCGCGCAGCACAAAGGCAACGAAGATCGAGATGCAGATGATCCAGACGAGATCGGCGCGCTTGTTCTCAAACGTCTCGTTGATCACCGATTCCATGATCCAGGCGGTGAAGGCCGTGGTCAGCGCGATGACGACGAGGCAGGAGATGGCGAACACATAGCCGCGCACATGGGCGTGGAAGTTCTCCATGAAAATCCGCTTGATCACCGGCAGCATTGCCGCGCGATCGATCTCGGGCTTTTTTGTAGCGTTCGCGTTCAATCGTCCGTTCCTGTTTTCCGCACGGCGGCTCTGAGAGCGTGCTCTAATCCCTGCCGGCGCGCTTGAACAGTCATTTCCGCCAGCGGCGGCCTTCAGTGGCGACTCCGAAGCGGCTTGGCTGGCAGGCAAAGGCTGCGAGCCCGGCCAGCGCTGCAAGCGGATGCGTCACCACAAAGGTCGGTATGGTCGACATCATATGGTTATGCGGCGCCTTGTCCTCAAACGCGGCGCGGAATTCGGGGCCTTGCAACGCCGGCAGGATTTTTTGCGGTATGCCGCCGGCGAGATAGACGCCGCCGCGCGCCAGGAAGGTGCAGGCCATGTCGCCGGCAAGCCGGCCGAGATAGGTGGCAAACAGCGACAGCGTCTCGGCAGCCTGCGGATCGGCGCCGGAAAGACCGTGCACGGAGACGTCGGCAGGATCGGAATAAAGCGGCTCGACGCCGTCGGCGGCGCAGACGGCGCGATAAAGGCCGGCAAGGCCGCGGCCGCACAGGATCTGCTCGGCCGAGACCCGGCCTTCGATCCGCTCGATATGCGGGAAGACCTGCATGTCACGCTCCGAGCGCGGGCCGAGATCGACATGCCCGCCTTCGCCGGGCACCGGAATCCAGGCGTTGAGCGCATGCACGAGGCCGGCGACGCCGAGGCCGGTTCCCGGACCGAGGACCACTTTGGAATGGCCAGGCAACACGGCGCCACGGCCGAGCTGGACCTGGTGCTCGTCGCCGAGCGCAGCGACAGCCAGCGCCTGCGCCTCGAAATCGTTGACGACCATCACATCGTCGAAACCGAGATTGGCGAGCATGTTCTTCGGCCGCACCACCCAAGGACAGTTGGTCAGCGGAATCTCGTCGGCATTGATCGGGCCGGCGACGGCAAGGATGGTCGAACGCGGCTGCACCGCGGTCTTGTCGAGCACGACATCCTGGATGGCGTCATCGATCGTGACGTATTTGGCGGTCTGGACGATGGGGAAATGCTTCGGCTCGGCATTGGCGTCGGTCAGCAGCGCGAAGCGCGCATTGGTGCCGCCGATGTCGCCGACCAGGATCGGAAACGGGAAGTGGTCGTCGATATTGGTCGCCATGGAGTTTCCTGCCCGTTTATTTATTGTTCCTGCCGATCAGCAGGTCGGCGGTGGCGCGATTGAGCGCCATGGGTATGTCGTAGACGGTGGCGAGGCGTGTCAAGGCCTTGACGTCGACATCATGCGGCATCGGCGTCAATGGATCGGTGAAGAAGATCAGCATGCGAATCTTGCCCTCGGCAATCATCGCCCCGATCTGCTGGTCGCCGCCAAGCGGTCCGCTCTTCATCCGCGTGACCGCCAGGCCGGGAACGGCATCGAGGATGCGGCCGCCGGTCGTGCCGGTGGCGACGATGTCGTAGCGTGCCAGCACATCCTGATGCATGCGGGCGAACTCCGCCATGCTGTCTTTCATCTGATCATGCGCAATCAGCGCGATCGTTTCCCGGTCAGCCAAGTGCGGTCCCCCGAATGCGGCTCCAAGCGCTATAGCGGATTTTTTTTCCGGATCAAAGAAATTCAATCGATTTGAGAACACGATTGGCGTCCTCGAAACCTTCATGAAAAATGTCGTGAATCTTCAGAATGAATTCGGCTCAGTTTTGAGCCATAGAATGCTTCCAAATCAACACGGCTCGCTCTAAGGTCCCCGCCATCCGCCCAACGTGAATCCAGGTGACAATCATGACCGTGATCGATACCGTTCTGTCCAAGGCAGACGCCAACCTCAATTCCAGCCTGGAGAAGATGTTCGCGCTCTGCCGCATCAAGTCGATCTCCACCGATCCAGCCTACAAGGATGACTGCCGCAAGGCCGCGACCTGGCTCGCAGATTATCTCAAGACACTCGGCTTCGAGGCCTCCGTGCGCGACACGCCCGGCCATCCGATGGTTGTCGCTCATCACGAGGGCGCCAAGGCTGATGCGCCGCATGTCCTGTTCTATGGCCATTACGATGTCCAGCCGGTCGATCCGCTCAATCTCTGGGAAAGCGATCCGTTCGAGCCGGGGATCAAGGACGTCGGCGGCGCGAAGGTCATCACCGGCCGCGGCACCTCCGACGACAAAGGGCAGCTTCTGACCTTCGTCGAAGCCTGCCGCGCCTACAAGGAAACGCATGGGGCCTTGCCGGTGCGCGTCTCGATCCTGTTCGAAGGCGAGGAAGAATCCGGCTCGCCGTCGCTAAAACCTTTCCTTGAAGCCAACAAGGCTGAGCTGAAGGCCGACTATGCGCTGGTCTGCGACACCAGCATGTGGGATCCGGAGACGCCTTCCATCTCGGCCGGCCTGCGGGGCCTGGTGGGTGAGGAGATCAAGGTCAAGGCGGCCGACCGCGATCTGCATTCCGGCTATTTCGGCGGTGCTGCCGCCAATCCGATCCACATCCTCGTCAACATCCTCGACGGCCTGCATGACGCGACCGGTCGGGTGACGCTCGAAGGCTTCTACGACGGCGTCGAGGAAACACCGGAAAACGTCAAGGCGTCGTGGAAGACGCTCGGCATGACCGACGAGAAGTTTCTGGGCGAGATCGGCCTTTCGGTTCCCGCCGGCGAGAAGGGTCGCGGCGTGCTCGAACTCACCTGGGCGCGGCCGACCGCCGAGATCAACGGCATCACCGGCGGCTATACCGGCGATGGCTTCAAGACGGTGATCGCCGCCGAAGCCTCGGCGAAAATCTCGTTCCGCCTGGTCGGCAAGCAGGATCCGGACAAGATCCGCTCCGCGTTCCGCGCCTATGTTCAGTCCAGGCTTCCGGCGGACTGCTCGGTGGAGTTTTCCAAGCACGGCGGCTCGCCGGCGATCCAGCTGCCTTACGATTCACCGATGTTGACCAAGGCCAAGATCGCGCTCTCGGAAGAATGGCCGAAGCCGGCCGTCTCGATCGGCATGGGTGGGTCGATCCCGATCGTCGGCGATTTCCAGCGCATGCTCGGCATGGAATCGCTGCTCGCCGGGTTTGCGCTTCCGGATGACCGCATTCATTCGCCGAACGAGAAATACAATCTCAATTCCTTCCAAAAAGGCATCCGTTCCTGGATCCGGATCATGTCCGCGCTCGCCGCCTGACGAATTGATGCGTGTCCGGGCCGGCGGATGAATTCGCTGGCCTGGAGCCCCTGCCTGCTGACGGATGAGTTCCGTGATAACAAGGGCCGGTCACAAGGTCGGCACCGGGAGGAACTATTTCCTGCCGTAATGCGTTCTCGCGATGCGTCAAGAACTGCGGGCCGACCTCTCATCTGCGTCTGAGGGAATTGGAGGCTGCCCATCACCGCGGGCGAGAGAAGCTCCAATGGACAAACAAGCTTTCGACGGGGCGATCCTCAGGGATTCAAGCGAGATATTCGATGGGCTCGACGCGGCGATCCGCACCGAGTTCAGCACGCCCAACGAACTCGCCGAGATCGGCCGCACGCTGGCCGCCAGCGCATCCGTCAAGCTGCCCGTCTTTCGCGAATTCCGCTTTCCCGCCCGGCTCGAGGACAATGAGGCCGCGATCCTCTCCAACTATGACGCCATCGCCACCGATTCCCGCAACAAGCAGATGATCACGCCGGCGGCGGAATGGCTGCTCGACAATCATCATCTGGTACGCGAGAACATTCGCCAGGTGCGCCGCGACCTGCCGGCAAAATTCTTTCGGCAATTGCCGGAAATTGCCGTTGATAGTGGCGGCAGGCTGCCGCGCACATTTGCAATCGCCTGGATCTATGTCGCCCATACCGACAGCAATGTCGATGCGGCGACGCTGACGGCCATGGTCAATGGCTTCCAGCAGGCCGAGACTTTGACGATTGGCGAAATCTGGGCCATCCCGGCGATCCTGCGCTTCATCCTGATCGAAAACCTGCGCCGGATTTCAGACCGCGTCGACCGCTCGCGGCGCATGCGCGTCGAGGCGAACACATTCGCCGACGTCCTCGCCCCCAGCGCCGAGCCTGAAAACCTCGAAGGCATGTTCCGCAGCAGGAACGCACTGACGGCCGACGACTCTTTCGCCGCTCAGCTTCTCTATCGCCTGCGCGAGGATTCGGACGCGGCTGCCCGCGCCCTTGCCTGGCTCGAGGAACAGCTCGAAAAACGTGGCAGCAACGCCGAAGAGGCGATGATTGCCGAACATACCAAGATATCGACGAGCAATCTGACGGTCGGCAACATCATCCGCAGCCTGCGAAGGATCGACGACATCCAATGGACGTCGTGGTTCGAGCAGATTTCCAAGGTCGACAGCGCGCTCCGCGATGGCTCCGACTATGCCGGGCTCGACGCCGCCAGCCGAAACTACTACCGCAATTCCATCGAAAAGATCGCCCGGCGCTCGCCGAAATCGGAAATCGAGGTGGCTGAGCTTGCCCTCGCACTCGCTGGGCGCGCCGCAACGGAAGCGCCGGAGCCCGGGACAAGTGCCGTGCGCCGCGCCAATGTCGGCTATTACCTCGTCGACGACGGCATAATCGAACTGCGGCGGGCTGCCGGTTACGTGCCAAAATTCTCGGAGCAATTGGGAGCCGCCTACCAGAAGCTCGGTCTGGGGCAAGTGGCTGTCCCGACAGTGTTGCTGGCGCTGCTGATGGTCGCCGCATCCGTCCTGGCCATGCGCCGCACCGCCCTGAATGGTGCCGAGATCACGCTGCTCGCCGTCCTGTTTGCACCGCTGGCGCTGGAGGCATCGGCTGCGATCTTCCGCGCGGTCGTCTACGCGCTCGTGCCTCCGTCCCATCTTACCGGCTACGAATATAAGAGCGGCATTCCCGAAAGCGCGCGCACGCTCGTCGTCATACCCTGCCTGATCCCTGATCGCGACTCGGTTTCGGAACTGGTCCGCAATCTCGAAATCCACTATCTCGCCAATCCTGATGAAGGCATCTGTTTCGCGCTCCTGAGCGACTGGGCGGACAGCCGGATCGAGGAGGGCGAGGCGGATCGCGAACTCCTGGATTTCGCCCAGCGAGAGATCGACCAACTGGCGGAAAAATATGAGGCGGCTGGCCCGCGCCGCTTCTTCCTTCTACATCGGCGACGGCTCTACAACCCATCGGAAGGCGTCTGGATGGGGTGGGAGCGTAAGCGCGGCAAGCTCGACGAGTTCAATCTTTTCCTGCGCGGCGACCAGGACACGACCTTCCTTTCCGATCCGGACCTGCCGTCCGGCATCACCTATGTGCTGACGCTTGACGCCGACACGCGCCTGCCGCGCGACGCTGCCCGCAGGTTGATCGGCAAGTTGGCGCATCCGCTCAACGCACCGATCCTTGACGCCGAGACAGGGCGGGTCGTCGAAGGCTATGGCCTGTTGCAGCCGCGCGTCACGCCGTCGCTGACCACCGGCGACGAGGCCTCACGCTTCCAGCGCATCTTCTCCAAGGATCGCGGCCTCGATCCTTACGTCTTCGCCGTTTCCGACCTCTACCAGGACCTTTTCGGCGAAGGCAGCTTCACCGGCAAGGGCCTTTATCATGTCGATGCCTTTGTAGCGGCGTTGAAAGGCCGCATCGACGAGAACACGGTGCTGAGCCATGACCTGCTCGAAGGCGGTTTTGCCCGTTGCGGTCTTACGACCGATGTCAATTTCGTCGAGGATTTCCCCGTCCGCTACGAGGTGGAGGTGTCGCGCCAACACCGCTGGACGCGGGGCGACTGGCAGCTCCTGCCCTACATCTTCGATGTCAGCAATCGCCTGACGGCGCTGTCGCGCTTCAAGATGATCGACAATCTGCGCCGCTCACTGATGCCGTTTTTTTGGCTGCTCGCCTCCGCATTGGGTTGGCTGCTGTTTTCCAGGCACGCGACGGCACTATGGGAGCTCGTGCTGATCATCGCTTACTTCTCGCCGGCCATTGTCGCCTTGCTGACCGGACTCGCACCGCATGAGAAGGAGGTTTCGCTGTCGCGCCACATGCGCACCATTCTGGCCGAGACCACCGACATGCTCGCCCAGATCGGCCTGCAGCTGGCCTTCATGGCGCATGATGCCGTGATGAAGGCGGACGCGATCATCCGCACGCTCTACCGCCTGACGGTCAGCCGGCGCCACCTGCTGGAATGGCAGACGACGCGGGAGGCGCATGCCGCACGTCCAGGCAGCATGCTCGACTATGTCAGGATGATGGCGATCTCGCTTGTCGCCACGCTGCTCGTCTATGCTCTGGTCATGGCGATCGATCCGCATAACGCCCTCATTGCCGGCGTGCTCAGCCTGTTGTGGCTGACGGCGCCGTTTCTGGCCTATTGGATCAGCCAGTCATTGGAGAACGAGGACAGGCTGCATGTCTCACTGGCGGACGCAAATGTGCTGCGTGCCGTTGCCCGGCGCACCTGGCACTATTTTGAGACCTTCGTCACCGAGGAGCATCATTTCCTGCCGCCGGACAATTTCCAGGAAGTGCCGCAGCCTTTCGTCGCGCATCGGACGTCACCGACCAATATCGGTCTTTATTTTCTCTCGACGGTGACCGCGCGCGACATGGGCTGGATCAGCTTCGCGGAGGCGCTCGATCGGATCGACCGCACGCTCGGCACGGTCGAGAAGATGGAAAAATTCCGCGGCCATCTGTTCAACTGGTACGACACGAAGAGTCTGGCGACGCTTTACCCCCGTTACATTTCGGCGGTCGACAGCGGCAATCTCGCCGCCCATTTGATTGTCGTCTCCTCGACGCTGAAGCAATGGGCCGTCGCACCGATCGCCTATCTGCTGGGCGATGTCCGCGGCATCGGCGATACCCTGCAGATCGTCCGGGAGACCCTGGCGACCGTGCCGGACAACCGCCGCGTCATCCGCCCCTTGCGCCGGCGGCTCGAAGAGCGGCTCGACGGTTTTGCCAAGTCTGTGGCGACCAGCCTCGAAAGTCCCGACGTTGCCCCGATCCGGGCGATCAATCTCTCGGTGATCGCCACCGAAATCGAATCCTTTGCGCGCGATTTCGATGCCGAGGTGCAGAGCACGGCATCAAAACTGCTGACGGAATGGGCCGGACGACTGAAACAGGCCTGTGAGGCGCATTTCGCCGATGCCGGCTATGACCGCGGCCAGACCCGCGCACTGCGTGACCACCTTTATGCGCTCAGCGAACGGGCGAGGGCCCTCGCCTTCGCCATGGACTTCGCCTTCCTGTTCAACAGGGAACGGCGTCTGTTGTCGATCGGCTTCCAGGTTGACGACAACCGTCTCGATGAGCCCTGTTACGATCTCCTTGCCTCCGAAGCGCGGCTCACCAGCCTGTTTGCCATCGCCAAGGGAGATCTGCCGAGCGAGCACTGGTTCCGGCTCGGGCGCCCGGTGACCTCTGTCGAGGGGCAGGCGACGCTGGTCTCGTGGTCCGGCTCGATGTTCGAATATCTGATGCCGCCGATCGTCATGCATGAGCGGCAGGGCGGTATCCTCAACCAGTCCAACAATCTCGCCATCGAGGCGCAGATTCTCTATGGCCGTGAAATGGGTATTCCCTGGGGCGTATCCGAATCCGCCTACAATGCCCGCGACCGCGAATTGAACTACCAATATACCAATTTCGGCGTCCCCGGTCTGGGACTGAAGCGCGACATCGGCGCCAATGTGGTGATCGCACCCTATGCGACGGCCATCGCCAGCCAGTTCAGGCCGCGCGAGGCCGCGGCCAACCTGAAGCGGCTTACCGGTCAGGGCGCGCTTGGTGCCTATGGCTACTATGACGCGGTTGATTTCACCCGTTCCCGCATTCCCGAGGGCAGCGAATGTGCCGTGGTGCAGAATTACATGGCACATCACCAGGGCATGTCGATCACGGCGATCGGCAATACGGTACTCAATGGCCTCCTGCGCGACCGTTTCCACAGCGACCCGGTGATCGAGGCTGCAGAACTGCTGCTGCAGGAAAAGGCGCCACGCGACTTCGTGCCGGTGGTCAAGGTCGAGGGCGGTGAAGCCCGCGGCGAGGGCACGCGCCTGACCTATGGCCCGAAATATCGCGTCGTCGAGGATCCGCTCCGGGCCAAGCGTGCCGTCTCGGTACTCTCCAACGGCCATTATTCTCTGATGGTGACAGCGGCAGGCTCAGGCTATTCGAACTGGAACGGGCTCGCCGTCACCCGCTGGCAGCCGGACCCGACTGTCGACGACTGGGGCAGCTACGTCTTCATCCGCGACGTGAAATCCGGTGTCTGGTGGTCGGCGACCCCGGGTCCAAAATCTCTTGCGGGTGAAGCGAGCCAGACCGTTTTCGCCGACGAGAAGGCTGAATTCAAGAAGACCGTCGGCAGCATTGAATCCAAGCTCGAATGCATCGTCGCCACCGAGGCCGATGCCGAAGGCCGGCGGCTGACGATCCGGAATTTCGGCGAGACGGACGCCTATCTCGAGATTACCTCCTATGGCGAGATCGTCATGTCCTCGGCCGATAGCGACGCGGCCCATCCGGCCTTCTCGAAAATGTTCGTCAAGACGGAGATCAACGAAAGCCGCGATGCGATCTATGCCGTGCGCAACAAGCGCTCGCAGGGCGAGCCGGATATGCAGGTCGCTCACATGATGACCGGCACGTCAGGTCGTTCCGCCCAGTTCCAGGCGGAGACCGACCGCCGCGCATTCATCGGTCGCGGCCGCGACCTGCAGCATGCGCGCGCCTTCGATTCGGTGACGGACGCGCTGGAAGGCAATCAGGGTTTCACGCTCGATCCGATCTTCTCGCTCAGACGCGTCATCCGCGTCGCAGCAGGCCGCGAGGCGTCCGTCGCTTTCTGGACGATTGCGGCGCCCAGCCGCGCCGAGCTCGACAAGGCGATGGAACGCTACCGTCACCCCGGTGCCTTCGACCATGAGGCCAGGCTCGCCTGGACGCGGTCGCAGGTGCAGATCCGCCATCTCGACATGTCGCATGAAGAGGTGTTGCTCTTCCAGCGCATCGCCTCCTTCCTGATTTATCCGGACACGCGGCTGAAGCAGGGGCCGGAAGAGGTGACGCTGCCGCAATCGGCACTGTGGCCGATGAGCATTTCCGGCGATTATCCGATCTTCGCCATCCGCATCGACAACGACGTCGACCTGCCGATCATCAACAAGGCCTTCCGAATGCAGGAATATCTGCGCTCGCGGGGCGTTATCTCGGACCTGGTAATCATCAACGATCGCGGTGCCACCTATGCCCAGGATGTGCAGCACGCCATCGATTTCATGTGTGAGAATGCGCGGCGGCGCGGCCTGGCCTCGGGTCCGTCGCAACACATATTCTCCGTGCGTCGCGACCTGATCGACGACAATGCCTATAACGCGCTGATCGGCGCGGCGCGCATCCTGCTCCACACCCGTAACGGCTCCATCTCCGAGCAGATCGACAGGCTCGAACGTCTGTCGGATGGCGATCATGCCGATATTGCCATGCCGGTCGAGCCCAAACAGCGCGGCCGCAAGTTGATGGCACCCACCAAACCTGAGCCCAAGATCGAGCCGGTCAAGCCGGAGGCGGACGGACTGACCTTCTGGAATGGTTATGGCGGTTTCGATCCTGCAAGTCGCGACTACGTCGTTCGCCTGCCGGGCGGCGAGGCAACCCCGCATCCTTGGATCAACGTCATCTCGAACGGCACGTTCGGTTTCCACATCGCTGCCGAAGGTTCGGGCTTTACCTGGAGCAGCAATTCACGCGACTACCAAGTGACGCCCTGGAGCAACGACCCGGTGACCAACCGGCCGGGCGAGGCGATTTACATCGTCGATATCGCGACCAAGAAAGTGCTGTCGCCGTTCGCGGCGCTTTCGACGCCTGACCGGCTGCACGAAGTGCGGCATGGACCGGGCAGGAGCAGCTTCAAGGTCTCCGCCGAGGATCTTGATATCGAACTCGTGCAGATCATCGCCGAAAAAGATCCCGCGAAGATTAGTCGGCTAATGATAGCCAATAAGAGCTCCGAGTCCCGCAGGTTGCGTCTTTACTTCTATGTCGAATGGGTGCTGGGCAACAACCGGGCAAAGACCGCGCCCTATATCAAGAGCTGGTACGATGCCAATGCCAATGCTTTGCTGGCGTCCAATCCCTACAGTGTCGAAAGCTCGGAGCGCACGTCTTTCGTCGCTGTCAGCGCCAAGCCATCATCCTATACGTCGGCGCGGGCGGAGTTTCTCGGCGCCGTCGGCGATAGTTTCAATCCAGAAGCCGTGACTGCCGGGGCGTCGCTGTCGAGCTCTGTTGAAAGTCAGGGCGATCCTTGTGCAGCCATTGCCGTCGATCTCGTTATCGATCCTGGCAAGACAAGCGAGATCTTGTTGCTACTGGGCGACGTCGATAACGCCGAACTGGCTGCACCATTGATCCAGCGCCTGATGCGTGATGGCTTCGATGCGGAATCGAAGAAGACCGAGGCACAATGGGATGCCTTCCTCGGTACGCTGCAGGTCGAGACCCCGGACGAAGGTTTCGACCGGCTGGTCAATACCTGGTTGCCCTACCAGAACCTCGCCTGCCGTATCCGCGCCCGCAGCGCCTTCTACCAGGCCAGCGGCGCCTTCGGCTTCCGCGACCAGTTGCAGGACACGCTGGCGCTGATGCTGCAGGACCCGTCGTTGGCGCGTGGGCAGATCCTCAATGCCGCCAGCCGCCAGTTCCCCGAGGGCGATGTGCAGCACTGGTGGCTGCCGAAGACCGGCGCCGGCGTTCGTACCCTGATCTCGGACGACGTTGCGTGGCTGGGCTATGGCACGGCGCTCTATATCCAGACGACCGGTGACCGCGCCATCCTTGACGAGGAAATAGCATTTCTCAAGGGGGAACAACTGGGCGAAAAGCATGAATCCTTCTTCACCCCAGAAATTTCGGAGGATAGAGCGAGCCTTTACGAACATTGCTGCCGGGCACTCGACTTAGCGATCAAGCGGACGGGCGCAAACGGCCTGCCACTGATCCTCGGCGGCGATTGGAACGACGGCATGAACCACGTCGGCATCGAAGGCAAAGGCGAGAGCACTTGGCTTGGCTGGTTCCTGCACAATGCGCTTTCGCGCATGATCCCGATCGCCAAGGAACGGGGCGACCATCAGCATGTCGAGGCCTGGCAGGCGCATTGCGACCGGCTCAAGAAGGCAATCGAGGAGAATGCCTGGGATGGCGCCTGGTACAGGCGCGGCTATTTCGACGACGGTTCGCCGCTCGGCTCGGCGATCAGCGACGAATGCCGTATCGATTCGATCGCCCAGTCCTGGAGCGTCATCTCCGGCGCTGGCGACCATGCGCGCGCCAATCAGGCGATGGACAGTGTCGAAAGCCTGCTGATGGATGGCAATGCGAAGATCATCCGTCTGTTCACACCGCCCTTCGAACATTCCGACAAGCAACCTGGCTATATCAGGTCCTATCCGCCGGGCGTGCGCGAAAATGGCGGGCAATATACGCATGCGGCGATCTGGGCCGCCTACGCCTTTGCCCGCATGGGCCGCGCCGACGATGCCTATAGGGCATTCTCGATGCTGATGCCGATCAACCATTCCAAGAGCCGGCAAGCGGCTGATCTTTATCGCGTCGAACCCTATGTCGTAGCGGCGGATATCTATGGCGAGGGAAGCCGCACCGGGCGCGGCGGCTGGACATGGTATACCGGCTCGGCCGGCTGGCTCTATCGCATGGCTGTCGAGGCGATCCTCGGCATCCGTCGCGAGGGCGATAAGATCAGGGTCGAACCCTCGCTACCGTCGGCCTGGCCGGGCTATAGCGCCGTGCTGAAGCAGGACGGGAAGGATTTCAGGATCGAGGTCAAGCGCGGCGATCATGGCGCCGCGGAGATCAAGGTCAATGGCGAGGTGATTTCAGGCAGCGTCTTCGATCTCTGATCAGACGCCCGTCAAAGGCCGGGACTTTGTCCCGTCGATAAATCGCTCATAGCGAAACGGCGACGGATCGACGATCGGCGTCCTGCCCATTGCGATATCCGCCGCAAGGTGGCCCGCGCCAGGCCCGATGCCAAATCCATGCCCGGAAAAGCCGGTGGCGATGATCAGCCCGGGCAGCGATTGCACCGGCGCGATCACCGGCACGGCGTCCGGGGTCGCGTCGATATAGCCGGCCCAGCTTTGCACGGTCGGAACGCCCTTGAGCATGGGGAAGACGGCTTCCATCGCTGCGCGGGCGCGGTCGAGCCAGGCATTGTCCGGCGGCGGATCGAGCACGCGGTTTTTCTCGAAGATATCATCCGCGGCGGTGAGCTGTTGAAAGAAATCGCCGCCTGGCCGCAGACTGAGACTGCGCCATTCCCGGGCGATCATCGGCATGAAATCGAAGAGGTAGCGAAAGCTGTCCGGCACGATCTCGTGGCGGGTGCTCGAACCCTCGGCAATCGTATAGCCGCCGTCCAGCCGCTTGCGATAGGCGAAGGAACCGGCCCAGGCAGCACCTTCCGGTCCGCCCCCGACGGGGCCGGTCCGCAGCACCGATGATCGTACGCGCAATTGCGGCAGGCGCACACCGAGCGGCCTGCAGAGTGCGCTCGACCAGGCGCCGCCGGCGATGATCACCGTTCCGGCCTTGATCGAGCCGCGCTCCGTGACCACGCCGGCGATCCGGCCGGCTGCCGTCTCGATACCGCGCACAGCGCAGTTCTGCAGGAGCGTAGCGCCCGCCCGAATGGTGGCCCGTGCCATGGCCGGAACCGCTTTCTGCGGTTCGGCGCGACCATCGCTCTTCGTGTAGAGAGCGGCATGATAGGCCTTCACCGCTCCCGGCTGCACAGCCGCGAGCTCCACTCCGCGGATTATCCGGCTGTCCAGGGCATATTCGCCGGCGGACCTTAGCCATTCTTCCTCATGGGCGACATCTCTGTCATCCTTGCAGAGATAGGCGATGCCGGTGCGTCGAAAGCCGACATCCTCGCCCACCAACTGCTGCATGCCGTCCCAGATATCCATCGCCTTGACGATCAGCGGCAATTCGCGCGGATCGCGGCCCATGCGCCGCACCCAGCCCCAATTGCGGCTCGATTGCTCGCCGGCAATGTGACCCTTCTCGCAGAGAACCACCGACACGCCCTGGCGGGCGAGGAAGAGTGCCGCGCTGACGCCGATGACGCCGCCGCCGATGATGACGATGTCGGCGGACGCAGAAAAATGCTCGGACGCCTGTACGGCATCCACGGGCGGGCCCATCGGGAACTCCGTCGGTCTCGGGGACTGAAAGGGGCGGGGAAGTCCGCCTTGTTACGACAATGGTCGTCCCTGTCATTTCGCCGAGCGAGGGAATCGCCAGAGCCGACCGAACATGACCGTAGTCGACTCTGGCGGGACGTCAAGAAACGCAACCTGTTACGTCGCCTGCACGCTGACGCGTTCCTCGTTCTGATGCTGGGGCGCATCGCCGTGCTGCTCTGATCGGGGCGGACGGCTCGCCAGTCTGAAGATCTCGTCGAACAGGCGTTGCCGGGCCGCCGGCGGCGTCAGGTTGTGATCGGTCTCGGGCATGAAGATCAGCTGGACGTTCTTGTAGCGGCTGAGCTTGCGGCCATTGGCACCGAAGTGGAAATAGAGATGTTCAAGACCGACATCGGCTTCACTATACATGACCGTGATCGGAACCTGATCATGCTCATAGGCAGCAAACGAGCGCTTCACTTCCCTGGCGACGACATGCCGACCCGGAAGATACATGAGCAGGGGTGCTGCGCGGAAAGAAAGACGCCGCCACATCGCGACCGTCATGTTGCGGATCGCGGCGCGCACATGGACCTCGCCGTTGACAAGCCGCTTCAGCGTCTCCAGCCGGGTGAAACGCGTGCCGTAGTCGTTGAGGCTGCGCGGCACGACGCTGATGTCCTCAGGCACCTTCACCGCCGGGTCCCAGTAGAAGACGAACGGGTTGACGGCGACGATGGCCGACACGCGCTTGTCGCGCAGGCCGCTGCGGAAGGCGACATAGCCGCCGCTGCAGCGCCCGGCCACCATCAACGGGCCGGGTCGGAAGGATTCGAGCACGTCGAGTGCGGCGGTGGCATCCCGGCTCTGGGTATAGGAATAGAGCACGCGCTCCGGCGCTTCTGGCGATGGCGGACTGTCGGCAACATTGGCGGAATCGAAGCGCAGCGAGGCAATGCCGCGGCGTGCCAGATCGCGGGCGATATTGACCGTCGTGCCACCCCAGCCAGAACGCCGGTCATAGGCCGTCGGCAGCAACAGCACCGAGGCCCCGCCCGGCCGGCCGCCGTCCGGCAGGCTGACGATACCGGTGAGATTGTTGTGGGCGCCGAAGCGGACGGCGTGTTCGACATAGCCGGAACCGGCCATGGTCTGATCGGGCAGGGTGCGCTCCGAAGCCTTGCCGCTTTTGTCAGTGGGAGCCAGCGATCCGGCCCAGTCGACGAGGCTCTCGATGACCCACATTGGTTCAAGCGCCGTCAGCGGCATGGTCATTAGCCCGTCATAGCCGACATATTCCTGTTGCCGCGCATCGACGCCGGCCGCTCGCAGCGCATCGGTGAAACCGGTGTCGTTCATCTTCACCGGCCGCTCGATAACCAGGTAATGCGGCGCATGTGGTTCATCTGCGGTGATGGCGATCTTGCGAATATCCACAGCGATCTCGTCCGGCATGCGCAGGCCGGCGACGGACACACCTTCGACCTCGCGGTGGCTGTCCTTGAGACCGAGATCCTCGTAGATGAAACGGGCCCTGAAACCCACTTCGCGCAGATAGCTGCGGCCGTTCAGCACCGGCGCCAGCATGCCGACGGCGGTCACGCCTTCGATATCCCCGGCGATCCGGTGCGCGATCGTAGCCCCTATGCCCTGGCCGACCAGGATGATGCGATCGGTATGTGCGAGCTCCTTGAGCCTTGCTGCGGCGTCGCGTGCTGACGCTTCCCAGACGGCGAGGCCGGCGGAAAAGTCGGTTCCGTCGATCGCATCGCCGGTGCCGGGATAGTCGAAGCGCAGGCTCGGAATACCGGCGGCAGCGAGCCGTTCGGCAAGGATGCGATAGGATTTCCTCAGGCACATCTCGTCATAGCCCCAGGGGCTGAGCAGCAGCACGGCGGCATCCCGGCGAGCCGCGGAATCCTCCGGCATGAAATGACCTATCGTGCCGGAGAAAAAGATGGGAAGTGCCGCGGCGCGGCCGGCGCCTTCGACCGTGGCGTTCACACCCGGCGCACGGCGCATGGGGTTCTGGGGCGCTGGCTCCGGCCGGCGTGGCGAAACGAAATCGATGATCCGTTCGGCCACGCGCCGCAGCCGGCCAAGCCGGGCGGTGCTGCGGCGGATAAGTTCCGCGTCCTCCTCCGGCACGGCCCGGAAGAGCCTGAGCGCCGGAATGTAGACGATCGCTCCGGCAATGATCGCAAGCACCAGGCCGATCGGCCCGCCGTGGACCTGGAGGACGGCGAAAGCAGCAGCGCCGCAGGCTGCCGAAGCGAGCCCGACCTTGAACAGGCTGAAATAGAGCGGATGAAGTTCGCTGCCGAATTTGAGAAAACGGATCATCAGCATGCACATGACGATAAAGACGACGACACGAACGGCAGCCGCGCCCTCGCCCGCAAGGAATGGCACGGTTCCCAGGCAGCCGGCGACCAGAAGCGTGCCTGCGACGAGGCTGATGACCAGCCTTTCCTTGGCACGATCCTGCGAGAGCAGATAGAGGCTGAGCGTCTGCATGAAGGCAGCACCAGGCGAGGCGAGCGCCAGGAGCGCCACCGTCGTTCCCGCCTCGCGGAAAGCCGAGCCGAATACGGTGACGACAAGTTCCTGGGCGATGGCCGCCAGTCCGATGCTCATCGGCAGGGTGATATAGGAAAGGCTGCGGGTGACGCCGGCAATGACCGAGGGCGACAGCCCTGTGCCGCCGGCCTCGTGGCGACGTTCCGAATAGTAGGGCAGCAGACTGCCGGTCAGCTGGATCGGCACCTGCAGCGCCATGTTGGAGATCGACAGGCCCGCGGCGTAGAAGCCGACCATCTTCACCGACCAGAATTGCTGCAGAAACAGCAGTTCGAGCCGGTTGAGGAAGATCGCTTCGACGATGAACTGCAGCGAGATGAACAGTGACGACGAGGTGAGATAGTTGCGTGGCACGTCGCAAGCATCGCGTGCCGCGAAGATGATCGGCAGCGTGGCCACGAAAAGCACGACCTGGCCGGCGGCATAGCCGATCAGGGCGCCCTCGACGCCGTGATAGAGCGAACCGAACAGCACGCCGCCGATCTGGAACAGCGAAACGACGACAGTGAGCTTGAAGAAACTGCCGAGCCGTTTTTCGCCGATCAGGTAGAATTTAGAAAACGAACCGATCGCTTGGATGACGAAAAGTATGCCGGTCACCAGCGCCACCGAGGGTGCCGTGGCACCCGACCAATGAAACCGTTCCGAGGTGAGGAAAAAGACGGCATAGATAGCGAGCAGCGCGAGCACGGCAAACAGCGTCGGCGTGATCAGGATGGCGGCAAAGCCGCGACGGCGGTGCTCGTTATAGCCTTCCGCTTTGAGCTGCGGCATCATCTTGAGCAGCATGATGGAAGAGCCGAGTTCGGCAATCGAAGCACCTGACACGACCAGCCATAGCGAAAAGGCGATGATGCCGTTGGCCTCCGGACCGAGCAGGCGCGCGGTTATGATCGCCGAGGCAAAGCCGGTGATCAGCAGCATGAAGCCCGCCAGCGCGTTGACGATCGAGTTCGCAATGATGCCGTTCGACATTATCGGTTCCATCCATGCATCTTGCCAAAATTGGTTTGAACAAACCGGTACTTGGCAATTGTTAAATTTAGCCTGTGTGCCGTTTCACGCGGCAAGTTGCTGCAGGGCCTTCTCGTAGGTCCGTTCCGCCAGGTAGCGGCGGAGAAAATCCCGTGCCCGCCCGGTCCGCCATTTGGCTGCTTCCGCATCGCGGGCGATCTCGGCGAGCTGCTGGGCTGCATGCTCGGCGTTCGGATCGGCCCAGCGGGCACCGGCGAGCTTGACGAATTCCGGATGCGTATCGACCACCGGGATGAGCGTGTAAGACGTGTTCCACGTATTCTCGGGATCGCAGAAATCCACCGTGCCGGACCAGCCGGTCGACACCACGGGTGTTCCGGCGAGAATGGCCTCAGCGACGGTCAGTCCGAAACCTTCCGAGCGATGCAGCGAGATATAGACATCGGACTGGCCGATAATGCCCGCGATCACCGAGCTTGGTAAATTTTCGGTGACGATGCGGACATTGCCGATCCTGGCTGCGGCCTCGAGCACGGCGCGCAGCCGCTCGTCGCCGGCCGGATTGCCGCTTGCCTTCATGAGGAGATGCGCATCCGGCCGCTTTGCGGCGAACTGCGCGAAAGCCTTGAGCACCGCTTCCGGATTCTTGCGGTTGATCGACGAGCCGGCGCTGAAAATGCTGCTGACCAGAAAGGCGTCGGCCGGAATGCCGAACTGCGCCCGAATACCGGACGCCGCCTGGCGCTCTGCGACCGGATGCGGCACGGTGATGACGGGCAGGGCCGTGTGGCCGGCAATCGCGCTGCGGGTGAATTCCGACGGCACGAAGACGGCGTTCATATACCGCAAGGCATGTCGCCATTCGGAGGGGATGACTTCGAGTTCCCAGGCCCAGTAGCCGATATTGTAGGCGCGCAGGAAGGCGCCCAGCCCGAGTTTCAGGATGCCGCGCGGCAACATTGGCGGATTGAGATGCAGGATGCGCTGTCCGGGTGCTTCGCTGCTCAATGCAGGCATCCTCCACTCGACATCGCGCTTCTCGTCCAGATGCGTGCTGAGATCGGCGAGACGGACAGGAATACCCGCTCGAGCCAAGGCATCGGCATTGAGCCGCGCTGACTCGCCAACACCTGCGGTCATGGAAAGATAGCCGGCAACCTCGACCGGGGCGCCCGGCATGAATGTGCGGCGCGAGCGGGGGATTCCCCGCTGCAATATCTCGGCCCTGAATCTTCTGTAGTGTTCGCGCACGGCAAAACCTTCTGCTCACAGATGGTCCGACGCTATCGGCGAGATATTATGGAAACCTAAAATCGAGCGGCTGAGAGTAAGTCTGTCGCGTTTCGATGCGAATCATCCTCAAGAAACGATGAAGAAACGGCGCTGTAATCTCTGGGGTCGGTACAGGAATCGGGTGGCGGGTGCCCAAGCTTTATGTGAACTTCATCCCGTCACCGCGAAAGGATCTTCATGCTCACGCTCTATGATTATCTGCCATCCCAGAATGGCTGGAAGGCACGGGTTTTGCTTGGGCTGCTCGGCATCCCCCATGACAGCCGGCCGATATCGATCTTCGAAGGCGAAAGCCGGACCGAAGCGTTTCTGGATATCAACCCGGCCGGCGCAGTTCCCGCACTTGGTCTTGAGGATGGGCGCACGATCGCGGAGTCAAACGCGATCCTTGTCTATCTGGCCGAGGGGACGCGCTTCCTGCCGGAGGACCGCTATCTCAACGCCAAAGTCATGCAATGGCTGTTCTTCGAACAATATCACGTCGAGCCGACAATCGGTTCGCTGCGGTTCTGGACCTTGACCGGACGACTTGAGCGCAACCAGGCAATGGTCGCGGGTAAGCGCGAGGCCATCGCCCGTGCTCTCGGAGCTTTGGAACGCAGCTTGAAAGCAGTGCCGTTTCTGGTTGGAATGGAATTTTCGATCGCTGACCTCGCGGTCTATGCCTACAGTCACTTGGTCGCCGATTGCGGCGTCGCTTCCACGGATTATCCGGCGTTCGAGGCCTGGCTTGGGCGCGTGAAAGACGCCATCGGTCCTGGCTATCCCGTGCATCCCTATAGCATCGACCCGCATTCCGGTGGTTGAGGTGAAGCTCCACCTGGACTTCCTTATCCCACGCTCTTGCGTTAGCGGGTAGGAAAGTATCGCGTCGGCCGCTGCGCAGAGTATTGCTGTCTTCACCTGCTTGGCGGCGCGCAACTTCGCCGATTCAGCTTCCGCTTTGCCCTGCGGAAGCAAGGAAGAATTCACGATCCACCTGCCTGTTCACATGAGATGATATTCGATAATCTCTTTCTCACCGAGGGCCTCTTGAGGATCACGCGTGGTGAGCGAATATCCCGCAAAGCGCCGGCTTGCCGCGATCATGGTGATCGACATTGTCGGATATTCGAGACTTGTGGGAGAAAACGAGGTCGATACATTAAATACCTGGCGAAGCCGGCGGGAGAATGTGCTGGAGCCGGTCCTGCAAAAATACCGCGGGCTCATCGTCAAGTATATGGGGGATGGCGCCCTCGTGGAATTCCCAAATGCCACCGAAGCGGTGGAAAGCGCGCTGGAACTGCAGAAGCGGATGACGGAAGCCAATGCAGCTCTTGTGTCGGGAATACAGATCGTTCTTCGAATTGGGATCAACGTCGGCGACGTGCTTGAGGAGGACGGCGACATCTATGGCGAGGGCGTGAACATTGCTGCACGCCTGGAGCCGCTCTCACCAGCCGGCGGCATCTGCCGTTTCGGAGAGCGTGATCAGAGAACTCGACGCAAGCGTGACAGCCGAATTTGAAGATCTCGGCGAAATATCGCTCAAGAATATCGTGCGTCCCGTTGCTGCCTACCGCACCTATTCGATCGATCGGAACAGCGGCTCCAATAAAGCAGCCCCGTTCCATGAAAAGCCCGTGGTTGCGGTTTTGCCTTTCGATAATATGAGCGAGGTGCCGGGGCAACAATATTTCGCCGATGGTATCACAGAGAATATCATCACCAACTTGTCTCGCTTCCGAGATCTATCAATCATTGCTCGAAATTCCACCTTCGCCTACCGCGGCAAGGCGATCAGCATCGACAAGATTGGTTTGCAACTGGGCGCCCGGTACATTCTGGAAGGCAGTGTGCAACGAACCGCAGACCGTGTCCGCGTCACTGCGCAGCTCATTGAAGCTGCTACGGGCAAGCATCTGTGGGCCGGCCGATACGACCGCCAAGTCGAAGACATTTTTGCCGTTCAGGATGAAATTGCTGAGACGATCGTTGGCACTCTCGCTTCGGGTTATGGCGGGCGCATCTCCAAGGCCTGGGAGGGCAGGCCCGATCGCGCGGGCGTCCGAAGTTTCCAGGCGTTCGACCGTTTTCTACTGGGAATGCAGAGCTTCGATTTGTTTACAAGGGAAAGTGTTGTTCATGCGAGGGAGCTCTTCCTCGAGACGATACAACTCGACCCGCAATATGCCAAAGCACTGGCAAAGCTTGCATGGACCCACATCATCGATGTCTTGTATGGCTGGAGTAGCTCGGAAGAGCGTTCATGGGAGCTCGCCTGGGAATTTGCGAATCGAGCAGTCGTTTCCGATGATGATGAGCCTTGGGGACACTGGGCGCGGGCTGGTTGCTACGTCAATCAGCGACAGCATGATCGTGCAATCACTGAATTCGAACATGCCATCGCGCTCAATCCAAACGATGCCGATGTGCTCAGCGACATGGCTTGGTGTTTGAGTTACGCTGGTCGTGCCAAGGATGCCATAGAGCTTGCTTTACGCGCTATTCGGCTAAACCCTCACTACCCTTCATGGTACAGCCTCCAGCTGGGGGCAATCTATTTTGACGCCCGGCTCTATGAAAAGGCCGTTGCGACGTTTGAGGCTCTTCCGTCGCTGGAAACGGCTCTCGCTCGACTCTACCTTGCCGCAAGCTATGCGGCTTTGGATCAGGTCAACGACGCCAGGCAAACCCTCGACACGGCGCGAGAGATCGATTCGAGAGTGACGATTTCCCATTGGACCAGTCCACAGCAGGCGCCGTATCGACGACATGAAGACGTGGAACATTTCCGTCATTTTCTGGCGAAAGCGGGAGTTCCACAATGAAACAGCGAGACAGTCATGAGAGCTGTCTCGCTGCAAAACTCTTCGCCGAATTCGAAAACGGCCGCGCCGATCAGTCGCTCAAGGTATCGAAGAAATCCTTCATCTTGGCGAAGAAGCCTGTGGAATCTGGATTGTTCTCCTTCGATGAAATCTTCTGGAATTCTTCCAAGAGTTCGCGCTGGCGCTTGGTCAGCTTCTGCGGCGTCTCGACAACGATCTGCACATAGAGATCGCCGGTCTGGTGCGAGCGCAGCACCGGCATGCCCTTGCCCTTGAGGCGGAACTGCTTGCCGGTTGGCGTGCCCTCCGGCACGGTGACGCGTGACTTCGTGCCGTCAAGCGTCGAAATCTCGAACTTGCCGCCCAGAGCCGCCGTCACCATGGGGATCGTCACGGTGCAATAGAGATCAGCGCCGTCACGCTTGTAGAAGGAATGCGGCCTGACCGACATGAAGATGTAGAGGTCGCCGGATGGGCCGCCGCGCAAGCCGGCTTCGCCTTCGCTCTGCAGGCGGATGCGTGTGCCGTCTTCGATGCCCTCGGGTATATTGACCTGCAGCGACCGTTCCTCGGTGACGCGGCCCTGGCCGTGGCACTTGCCGCAGGGGTCGGAGATCGTCTGGCCGCGGCCCTGACAGGTGGGGCAGGTGCGTTCGATCGAGAAGAAGCCCTGCGTCGCGCGCACGCGGCCCGAGCCGTGGCAGGTCGGGCAGGAGGTCGGCTTCGTGCCGGGCTTGGCGCCGGAGCCGCTGCAGACATCGCAGGTGATCGAGGAGGGGACGCGGATCTGTGCGATCTTGCCCGAAAAAGCTTCCTCGAGGGTGATTTCCATATTGTAGCGTAGGTCTTCGCCGCGCTCGCGACCTTGAGAGCCGCCACCGCCGCGACGGCGGCCACCCATCATCTCGCCGAAAATGTCCTCGAAAATGTCTGAAAAGCCGCCCGCGCCCGAGAAGCCGGCGCCGGGACCTCCTGGGCCGCCCTGTTCGAAGGCGGCGTGGCCGAAACGGTCATAGGCAGCCCGCTTTTGCGGGTCCTTGAGCATCTCGTAAGCCTCGTTGATTTCCTTGAATTTCCTTTCGGCGGCGGCATCGCCCGGGTTTTTGTCGGGGTGCCACTGCATCGCGAGCTTGCGGAAGGCGCCCTTGAGCTCCTTTTCGTCCGCCGTCTTGCTCACGCCGAGCGTTTCATAAAAATCAGCTTTGGCCATATTCAAAAAACCATACGCGAACGCGTATCACATCCACTCGACTGGAAAGCCATTCCGTTTCCCCCGCGCCGAGATCGGAGAATGGCAGATTCGAAGAGGCCTGCAAGGGGCTTCCTTGCAGGCCTTTCGGGTTCGCGTGAATCAGGCCGACTTTTTCTTGTCGTCGCTGATGTCTTCGTAGTCTGCGTCGACGACACCGTCGTCGGCTTCCTGGCCGCCGGCAGCGCCGCCTTCGGCCTGCTGGGCTTCGTACATGGCCTGGCCGAGCTTCATCGAGACTTCGAGAAGCGTCTGGGTCTTGGCCTTGACGTCGTCGGCATCGATATCCGCGCCGGCAATGGCCGACTTCAGGTTTTCGAGCGCACCGGTGATGGCGTCGCGGTCAGCCTGGCCGACCTTGTCGCCGTAATCCTTGAGCGACTTCTCGGTCGAGTGGATCAGGCTTTCGGCGGTGTTGCGGGCTTCGACACCCTCGCGGCGCTTCTTGTCGCCTTCGGCATTGGCTTCGGCATCCTTGACCATCTTTTCGATGTCGGCGTCGGAGAGACCACCGGAGGCCTGGATGCGAATCTGGTGCTCCTTGCCGGTGCCCTTGTCCTTGGCCGAAACGTTGACGATGCCGTTGGCGTCGATGTCGAAGGTGACTTCGATCTGCGGCACGCCGCGCGGCGCCGGCGGGATGCCGACCAGGTCGAACTGGCCGAGCAGCTTGTTGTCGGAGGCCATTTCGCGCTCGCCCTGGGCGACGCGGATGGTCACGGCCTGCTGGGCGTCTTCGGCAGTCGAGAACACCTGGCTCTTCTTCGTCGGGATCGTCGTGTTGCGGTCGATCAGGCGGGTGAAGACGCCACCGAGCGTTTCGATGCCGAGCGACAGCGGGGTCACGTCGAGCAGCAGCACGTCCTTGACGTCGCCCTGCAGAACGCCGGCCTGGATGGCGGCGCCCATGGCGACCACTTCATCCGGGTTGACACCCTTGTGCGGCTCCTTGCCGAACAGCTGCTTGACGACTTCCTGCACCTTCGGCATGCGGCTCATGCCGCCGACCAGGACCACTTCGTCGATCTCGGCGGCAGTGACGCCGGCATCCTTGAGCGCGGCCTTGCAAGGTGCGACCGTGCGCTGGACGAGATCGTCGACCAGGCTTTCGAACTTGGCGCGAGTCAGCTTCATCGTCAGGTGCTTCGGACCGGTCGCGTCCGCCGTGATGAACGGCAGGTTGATTTCGGTCTGCTGCGAGGACGAGAGCTCGATCTTGGCCTTTTCGGCAGCTTCCTTCAGGCGCTGCAAAGCGAGCTTGTCATTCTTGAGCTCGATGCCCTGTTCCTTCTTGAATTCGGCAGCAAGATATTCGACCAGGCGCATGTCGAAGTCTTCACCGCCGAGGAAAGTGTCGCCATTGGTGGACTTCACTTCGAAGACGCCGTCGCCGATTTCGAGAACCGAGATATCGAACGTGCCACCGCCCAAGTCGTAGACAGCGATCGTCTTGCCTTCCCGCTTGTCGAGGCCATAGGCAAGGGCTGCGGCAGTCGGCTCGTTGATGATGCGCAGCACTTCAAGGCCGGCGATCTTGCCGGCATCCTTGGTGGCCTGGCGCTGGGCGTCGTTGAAATAGGCCGGAACGGTGATGACGGCCTTTTCGACCTTCTCGCCGAGATAGGCTTCCGCGGTTTCCTTCATCTTCTGAAGGATCATCGCCGAGATCTGCGAGGGAGAATAGCCGGTGCCGCGGGATTCGACCCAGGCGTCGCCGTTGGTGGCCTTGATGATCTTGTAGGGAACGAGGCCCTTGTCTTTTTCGACGGTCGGATCATCGTTGCGGCGGCCGATCAGGCGCTTGACGGCGAAGACTGTGTTTTCCGGGTTGGTCACCGCCTGGCGCTTGGCCGGCTGGCCGACGAGGCGTTCGCTGTCTTCCGTGAAAGCGACCATCGACGGCGTCGTGCGGGCGCCCTCGGAGTTTTCGATCACCTTGGCGTCCTTGCCGTCCATGATGGCAACGCAGGAATTGGTGGTTCCGAGGTCGATACCGATAACTTTTGCCATTTTTACTTCTCTCCTTTTAGCAGGCTGCAGGGACCCGATATCCGGCATTCCCGCGCAACCCCCGATGGATGGGTTCATTGCGATTGTGCGAGCTGCATGCGCTCGTGTTCATGGCGGGTATATAAGGAGGCAAATTTGCCTCTGCAAGGCGTTTCTATGGGTGAAATCACGCAAAAGTCAGTCTTCGCGACAAGAATTCTGTTGGCAATTCCGCATATTACAGCACCTTTTGCCGGCTTGCGCTGCGCAGGGCTGCCCAGCCGGCACATACATTACTGCATGATAACGTCGAGCAGGGTAGAATTGGCCTTGCTGCGCTTCGGTGTGGCGGTCGTCTGACCGACATCCACCGGCGGCATCAGACCCGGATCCTGGGTCTGGTCCGCCTTGCGGATGACGTCGTCGATTTGCTGTGTCGGCAGGCCGTCCTGTTTCTTGTCCGGCTGGGAAGCCTGCTTGTCGGTCACATCAGCCGGCGGCCGCACGGTCTTGCCGTCATTGGTCTGCATGGCGGGTGTTGCCTTGGCATCATCATTGCCGAGCACATGACTGATCATATCGAACAGGTTGTCATGGCCTTTGTCTTTGCCGGCTTCGGGCGCATTCGCGACAAGGCCCGGATCGACGTCGTTGGCGTTGAGGCCGGGCAGGGGCGCCGGCGTCAGGCCCTTGTGGGCCGCGATCATGAACTGGCTCCAGGCCTTGGCCGGCAGCCCGCCGCCCGTGACCTTCTTCATCGATGTGCCGTCGTCGTTGCCGAACCAGACGCCGGTGGTCAGGTTGGCGGTGAAGCCGACGAACAGTGCATCGCGGAACGATTGCGTCGTGCCCGACTTTCCGGCCACCTGCCAGCCCGGAAGCTTGGCATTCTTGCCGGTCCCATATCGAATCACGCCCGACATCATCTGGTTCATCTCGGCGGCGATGACAGGCGAAAGCACCTTCGGTGGCCGGTCGTCGGTATTCTCGTAGAGCACCTTGCCGGACATGGTGGTGATGCGCTTGATGATGTGTGGATTGGCCTTGTAGCCGCCATTCATGAACGGTGCATAGGCCGAGGTCAGCTCGACCAGCGACACTTCCGACGTGCCGAGCGCGATCGATGCATTCTCCTGCAGGTCAGAGTCGATGCCCATGCGGTGCGCGGTCTTGGCGACATTTTTCGCGCCGACCTGGGCGACCAGTTGCGCCGCGATCGTGTTGAGCGATTGCGCCAGCGCATTGGCGAGCGTCACCGAGCCGCGATATTTGTTGTCGAAATTCTCCGGCGTCCAGTTGCCGATCCTCACCGGGCCGTCGACCAGAACCGATGCCGGCGTCAGGCCGCGTTCCAGCGCCGTGACATAGACGAAGGGCTTGAAGGCCGAGCCCGGCTGCCGCTTGGCCTTGAAGGCGCGGTTGAACTGGCTCTGGGCATAGTCGCGGCCGCCGACCAGCGCGCGGATGGAGCCAGTGCCGTCGATCGAAACAAGGGCGGCCTGCGAGGCGTTGAGCTTCTTGCCTTCCTTGTCGAGCGTCGCCTGGATGGCTTTCTCGGCGTCCTTCTCAAGGCCTCGATCGATCGTGGTCTCGACCACGACATCTTCCTTGACGTCGCCGACCAGGCTGGGCAGCTGGTCCATCACCATATCGGCGGCATAGTGCTCGGCCCCGGTCCAGAAGCTCTTGGCTTTCTGCGGCTTGTTTTCGATCGCCGCCTGCTCTTCGTCGTGGGTGATGAAGCCTTCCTGCTCCATGGCGGCGAGCACCAGCTTGGCGCGGGCCATGGCGCCTTCCGGGTTCTTCGCCGGCGACAAAGCAGAGGGCGCCTTAAGCAGGCCGGCGAGGATTGCTGCTTCCGTAAGGTTGAGGTCACGCGCCGATTTGTTGAAATAGCGCCGCGAGGCCGCTTCGACGCCATAGGAATTGGCACCGAAGAACACCCGGTTCAGGTACATCGCCAGAATCTGGTCCTTGGAATATTTGCTTTCCAGCCAGAAGGCGAGCAGCACTTCCTGTACCTTGCGCTCCAGCGTCCGGTCGGGCGTCAGGAACATGTTCTTGGCAAGCTGCTGGGTCAGCGTCGAACCGCCCTGCACGGCGCGTCCAGACGTGATATTGGTGACGATGGCGCGTGTCAGGCCGATCGGGTCGACACCCCAATGCGAATAAAAACGCCGATCCTCGATGGAAATCACCGCCTCGGGGATAAAGGGCGACATGGCGTCGAGCGGGATTGCCTCGCCGCCGGTCGAGCCGCGATTGGCGAGCAGTTCGCCGTTGACGTCGACGATCTTGATATTGGGCGGCCGCTTCGGCATGGCCCAGGTCTCGGCGCTCGGCATTTTCGCACCGTAATAGATGACCACGCCGGCCACGGCCATGGTGCCCCACAGGCAGAGCACCAGCATCCAGTAGACCGAGCGGCGGAGGAAGCCGACGATGCCGCCGGATCGTGTGCGGCTGGACGAGGATTTGGAGCGTGACGGAGTAGATTTTTTGCTGCGGCTTCCCGTCCGGTCACGCGGATCGGCACGCAGATCGTCATTGCGGCTGCGTTTGCCGCCACCCTCGAAAGAGGGCTCGATTCTGCCTCCGGACCTTGGTTTTCCCGCCATGCCGCCTATATTTCCGCCTGTTCCGCCTGGATGTTACGACGCGATGAACTTTAAATGTGGCGGTTTAAAGGGGCGTTAAGTCTCGCGCAATGATCTGCCGATCCGCTCAAGTGCCTGGATTTAAAGACGCAATTCGGCATCGGCGATCATCCGCATGCATGGCTCTTAGTCCGGCTTTTTCGCCAAGGGCCCGACGAGAACTTCGCCGTAAAGCGGTTGAAGGCGCAAACGGTCGGTGAGCTTCTCCTTGAACGACAAAGCGTAATAGCCGATCTGATGGAAATAAGTGATGCGCGCCCTGACCGTGCTCTCGTCCTCGCTATAGCCCATGGCGAGGAACGAGCGCTTCAAGAGACCTATGCGCAAGTCGTCGATCGCGGTCACTTCGCGCGCCAGTGCCGGGTTGCTCCGCGACCAGTCGCGGATGGCGAGGTCGAGCTTCGGGCTGAACGGATCTTCCTTGACCCAGATGCCGGCCACCGTGTCGAAAAAGGCAAGCCCATCCGTGATCTCGGAAATGACGAGGCGCTGGAACGGTTGGCAGTTGCGTGTCCGCCACTCATACACCATGCTTGCAAGCAGGTCGTTCAAGCCTTGGAAATGGAAATAAAAGCTGCCGCGCGTAACCTTAAGTTGTTTCGACAGCCGGTCGATCTTGACATTGGCGATGCCGTGCCGCTCCAGCACATCGACGGCAGCATTCAGCCATGCCTCGCGAGACAAGGTGGGTCGAGGGTTGAGTTTCCTCGGTGATTCGACTTGGCGCGACAGGGCGGAATTGGGCATTTTCGTCTTTTCTTTGGGGGGAAGCGCGGTGCGAGGCGCGTGTCGTCTGCACGTTATCAGGTCCTTCAAACCATGCAATCGCCAAAAGGACTAAAAGCCACAATCTTGCGTCGAGTTCATGGCGCGAATCATCACCGGTGAAGTTGAAATTCATTACTGCAAATATGATCGCCAGCCGGGGGAAAGATCGCCGGTCATGGCGCGATCTCCATCCATAAGATGACATCGGAGCTGAAGTGGATGGTGCAAGGCGATCTGGCGCCTGCCATCACCCCGGATCGTTCCATGGCCGCCATAGCGGTCGCGACCATGCTGATCATTCAGGCCTTCTGGACGAGAACCTGCCGGTAGAGCCGGATATAACGCTCGGCGACCTTTTCCCAGGAATAGCCGTCAGCCTCATGGATCAGCGTCGTACGCATCCTTTCCGGATCGCCCTCAAGCATGCGCCATGCGCTTCGAATCAGCTCTGCGCCTTGCGAGGCAAAGGTGAAGTCGCCGACTTTCATCATCCCGTGCCGTGCGGCGAGCGCCGCATAGGCGCTGTTCTCCTGCAGGACGGGCAGCAGGCCGGCGCTCATTGCCTCGATCGCCACGAGGCCGAAACCTTCATATTCGGAGGCGGAGACGAAAAGCGAGCATTGCGAAATCAGGTCCGCGATTGCGCCATTATTGAGCCCGGCATGCACACGCACTTGCGCTTCGATGCCTTTGGTCATGGCCGTGACATCGCTGAGTGTGAGGTCCGAGGGCACGCCTATAATGTCCAACGACCATTCCGGATCGACGTCGAGCAGTGTTCGCGTCGCTGCTATCAATCGGTCAAGACGCTTGTTGGATGAAAAGCGGCCGATCGTGATCAATCGCTTTGCAGGCAGCGTCAAAGCCCTGTCGTGGAATTTGGCCGTGTCGACACCGTTCTCGATCAGTTCGAGATTGCCGCCGGCGATCGGACGGAATGTCTCGACATCCGATTGACTGCAGCCGACCAAGGGATGGTAGGCAGAAGCCGAGAGGCGGGTCAGCGTCCGGAACCAAAGCGCCTTGATCGCCGCAAACCGCTTCGTATGGAAGAAGCCGCCATGTGTCGTGGCGATCATCGGCTTGCGATGGACCAATCGGGTGAGCGAGAGGAAGTCGAAGAAGAAATCGACCGCGTGCACATGGACCAGATCGGCATCGCGGATATGCTTGAGCACCGATGGCGCCACCGGATAACGGCTCGAACCTTTCCAAGGGATGCGCACGATCTCGATGCCATCGATCGTCTCGCGTTCCGCCAGCGCGCGGCCGGGCTCGGAGAATAGTGAATTCAAGGTCACGACCCGGATACGGAAACCGTGCCGAATCGCCTGGCGGCAGAGATTGAAGACGACATCCTCCAGCCCACCGCGATTGGGAAGGAACTGGCGCACGACATGGACGATCAGCGGTGCAGGCGGCACAGGGCCGCTGCCCGAAAAACCGGTGGCTACGTCGTCCTCGATGCGTTTCATGCGCGTGTGAAAGGCCCCGGAAAAGGTGAAATGCTTTTGGTCGAGGCAGTATTGACGCCATGAATATTAACAAGTGATGACGTGTCCCGCCGATGAACCGGTCCGGGCACGCGCTGGATCGAACTTGTTTCGCAATGGGTCAACGAAGTCTTTTGCGGGGCGACAAATTTGTTTGAATTCACTGGCTGTTAACCATGTTTTGCCAGATTGGCCTGGTCCCTCGCATGCTGCCGGCGCTTCGGTGGCGTGGCGGGATGCACGGCGTATAGATGCTCCGGTTCAGGAAAACAGGGCAGGACAATGGACATTTTTGAACTGCCGGGCATTCTTTGGCGGCGCTGGCTCTATGTGCTGGTGCCGATGCTATTGTTCGTCCTCATCGGCGCCGCCTATGTCGTTGCCGTCAAGCCGACCATTCCGGTCGAGACGGATATTTTTGTCGATACGCAGGGCCTCGTGGCCGAGCAGCCCGACCTCGTGCCGCAGGCTTCCGCCCAGACCCAGGATTCGGCGATCCTCGAAAGCCAGATCTATGTCATGCAGTCCGGTGAGATCCTCGGCGATGTCATCGACAAGCTGGACCTGACCAAGGATCCGTTCCTCTATAAGGGACCGACGACCGACAAGGCGCTCGCCAAGGCGATCACCATCGCTTCGCTGCAAAAGCATATCGAGGTCGAGCGCGCCGGCGGGTCCTTCATCCTCAACCTGACCGTCAAGCATCCGAACGCGGCGCAGGGTGCCGAGATCGCCAACACCATTGCCTCCGTCTATCTCAAGAAAGTGCATGAGGCACGCAGCGATGCCTCGAACCGCGCCAGCGGCGCCTTCGAACTGCAGGCGCAGACACTTGCCATGCGCGTCCGCAAGGCGGAGCAGGAACTGGAAAAATTCAAGGCGGACCACGATCTCGTCTCGACCGGTCAGCAGGGCCTGGTGATCGACCAGCAGGTCCAGGGCGTCAACACCCAGCTTCTGGCGGCCCGCGCCGATCTCGGCGCCAAGCAGGCGAGTTACGAGCAAGCCCAATCGCTGACGGTGGGCTCGGTTCAGGACGGCGCCATTCCCGAGGCACTGGCTTCCACGGCACTTGGCAACATGCGTGCCCGCTATGCCGATCTGGTCGCCGGTGCCAACCAGCTTGCCTCCAATCTCGGCGCCAACCATCCGCAGATGCGAGCTGCCCGTTCGCAGGTCGACGGCATGCGGCAGGCGATCGAGCAGGAACTGGCCCGCATCCGCCAATCGCTGAAAAGCAGCGTCGATCGCGCCCAGGCCAATGTGAAGGCGCTCGAAGGTCGGCTCGACCAGTTGACCAGGTCGAGCCTCGATACCAGCGAGGCCGGCATCAAGGCACGTGAACTGCAAAGCGAGGTCGACACCTTGCGCGCGCTCTACAAGGCTTTCCTGTCGCGTTCCGAAGAACTGGGCCAGCGCGACACGGTCAATGTCAACAATTCGCGCGTCATCTCCAAGGCCGTGGCGCTCGGCGGCAGTTCCAAGCTGGCCCAGGTCATGATCCTGATCGCCGCCGGCCTGTTCGGCTTTGCCGCTGGTTGCGGCGTCGCTGTGGCCCGTGAAATGCTGGGCAAGCTGTTCACCCGCAAGACCGTGCGTGGCGATGCTGAGCCGGTCATGGACGACGAGGACGACGAGGATGTGGCGGTGGAGGAACCGGTGATATCCGAAACGCCTGCCGTCGCCACGCCTGTCGCACCGATGCAGACACCTTCGGCGGTCAGGTTTGCCAATGCACGCCCGAAGCCAGCGCCGGCGCCGGTCGACGAGATGGGAACGGCCGGTATCTCGGCCACGGTTGATCGCATTCTGTCGATGAAGCCGTCGGACATGCCTTCCCTGATCATCGTCCTGTCTCCGGACAATGACAATCCGGCCCGCGGCATCACGCGCGATCTTGCCGATGCTCTTTACCATMAGCGCAAAGACGTGATTTTCTCCACCGGCGAGAGCGCCGGCGCCGGCGACCGCTCAATTCCGGCCGACGTGCTGCTCGGTTCGGTGCTGAAATTCCAGCGCCTTTCGCCGGTCGTCCCTTCGGCCGAGCAGGCGCCGACGTTCCGCAATTTTGCCAACCGCAACCGCAGGGCTGACTATGTCATCATCGACAGCCGCGGACCCGAGGCCCGCTACCACGTCGAGGAATTGTTGTCGAATGCCGACGGCATTCTCGTCCTGGCGAGTGGCTCGGAAGCCGACCATGAGATCGACGGGCTGATACAGGCGCTGGCGCCGTTCAAGGACCGGATGCTCGGCACCATCCTGTTCGAACAGGCAGCCTGAGGAAAGGCGATATGGCGCTCACCTATGATTCGACGCTGACGGCCGAAGGGCAGGACGAGGGCGCGCTGAGCGGTTTCATACGATTTGCGGCCTTTGCCTCGGTGCTCGGCGGCCTGACCTTCAATCTCTTCCTCTGCTTCGTCAACACCCGCGTCATGGCCGTCTCCGACAGCCATGTGATGCTGGGTGAGATGGCGGTCACCGGCACTGCCTTCCTCGCCGCCACGGATCGGCGCGCCGGGCTCTATCTCTTCCTGGCGATCTTCGTCACCTATATGTTCTTCCTCTTCCAATTGCGGCATCAGACCGACCTCAAAGCGCTGCGCGATGTGCTCAACCCGGTGATCTTCTATGTGCTCGGCACGCGCGTGAAGGATATCCGCATCGCCGACCGGCTGGCGCTGATCTCCGCCATCATCGTCCTGGTCTTCGCCGCCTTCGAATATTTCCTGCTCGACCTCTATCTCGATTGGTTCAATGTGCTGGGTTATTACATCTCGCGCGGCACCGTGAGCCTGCAGGACAGCTATGGCGCCACGCGCGGCCTGTTCATCTCCGGCAATCGCCCCGAACCGCGCACGCTTCTGCCCTTTCTCGGCCAGCAGCGTGTCTCCTCGGTGTTCCTCGAACCAGTGTCGATGGGTAATTACGGCGCCATCCTCTATGCCTGGGGTCTGTTTCGCCGCGACTACAAACATCGCTGGTTCCTGATCATCTCGGCGCTGATCTTGATCATTTCGGCTGACGCGCGCTTCGGCCTCGGTGCCTGCGTCGTCATGACAGTGCTCGTGCCTTGCTACCGCCTCATACCCCGCCAGATCTGGCTGGTCGTGCCCTTCCTGATGCTGTCGCTGTTCTCCGCATATGGCATCATCACCGGCGTCAACCAGGGTCCGGACGATTTCACCGGCCGCTTGCAGTCGACCGCGCATCTGATCACCACGCTGCCGCAAGGCGCGGTGCTGGGCTACGAGACCTATGAGAAATTCACGTCAGATTCGGGCTTTGCCTATACGCTGACCCAGTTCGGCGTCCTGGGTTTCATCGGCATCTGGGCGACCTTCGTGATGCTGCCCTGCCGCGACAAGCAGGGCTGGCAGTTCCATTCGATGATGATCGTCTACCTGCTGCTCATCCTGATCATCTCGAATTCGTTCTATTCGGTGAAGACCGCCGCGATCATGTTCTTCATGCTCGGCACGGCGAATGCCGTGCAGTTTCCCGCGATGCGGTCGATTTGGAGCCGGATGTTTGGGCGGAGTGCCGAGGCCAAGCCAGGCGCAATCGCCGCGAAAGCCGTCAATTCAGCGACGGGCAGTCCTTTCCCCCAGCCGAAAAGTCGCTGAGCGTCGGCTGCAGTGCGGCCAGTTGCGGCCGGTCGCCATCCTTGGTCGGCTGGATGTTGAGCGGCTCTTCGGCCGGCCACCAGTCGCCGGCGACCCAATAGGTCCAGCCGGTCCAGACATCCTTGTTATCCTCGATCACGCCGACCATGGATTTCAGCGTGTCGATGCAGCGCATCTTGCCGGCCTTGGCAGGTGCGCCGAACTCGCCGAGGAAACCGCGGAAGCCGTTCTGCTTCAGCCACTCTGTGAACTTGCGCAGCGCCTCGACGGCATCACTGCCGCGCGAGCAATTCGGCTTCGTGCCGGAAAAGTCGTCGTCGAGATATTGGTGCACTTCGAACGCGAAGTTATGGCCCGGATCCTGGAAGCGGGCCATGGCGACGCCGTTCGGCTCGCCGTCGATCGGCTTCATCCAGGAATGCGCGCCGCTCCAGGCCGTGCCCGGCACGAGGATAAGATTGTTGGCGCGGGCCTGGTTGCGAATGGCGCTGGTGGCCGTATTGGCGGCATTCAGCCATTGGGTGATCGGCATCTGGTAGGGCTCGTTCATCAGCCCGAAGATGACGTCCTTGTCATTGGGATAAAGCGAAGCGAGCCGCGCCCAGAAGTCGCCGAAGGCCGCAGCCGGCACATCAGGCGATCCAACCACCTTTTCGCGATACCGGGCATAGTTGTGCGGGTCGAGGATGACGCGCATGTCATGCGAGCGGATCAGTGCCACCGCTTCCTTCAGCCGGTTCGTCTCGCCCGGATCGAGAGGCTGCATCAGCTTGGGCTGCAGCCGTTCCCACATGAAAGGCAGGCGGATCGTGTCAAAACCCTTGCTGGCGAAATAGGTGACGGTTTCCGCCGAGGGATAGGTATAATCCTTGAATGGCTGGCCACCCGGCTTGCCGAACTCGGCGCCTGAAAGATTGATGCCCCGGAAACACGGCGTTTGAGCCATGGCTTCTCCAATCGGCGCCAGCACCGATGCGGCGATCACGGCCGTCGCTGCGAATGTCCGGAACCAGTTCTGCTTCTGTCGTCTCATGGACTCGTGACTCTCTACGGGTTTGACGGCACAAGGGCGTGTCGCATCTATTTGGAGCCATTCTGTTGGCTCAAGCGGGTCGTCTGTTGGGCCGGCAGGCGCGTGTCGTACAAAGA